>JAPPKT010000639.1 GCA_028819675.1 Caldilineaceae bacterium
GAGGAGGATGAAGGCGCGGTATTCGATGAGCCATTGGAGGAGCTCACCCCATCTTGCGGGCGGCGGTCCTGGCGGCTGCGCGGTTTCGGCTGTGGGTTGTTTTTGCGGCGTTGGGTTACCGGCCATGGAAGACCTCGTGCGTTGCAGCAGACTGGCTAAGGGGGCACACTTTCCTGGAACATCGATCCGCGACGGGCCACTAGGGACCACGAAGAACACCTTTTTTTATCCGCGAAGGGGCGCGAAGGGTCGCGAAGAACACCTTTCTTTGATCCACGAAGGGCCACGAAGAACACCTTTCTCTGATCCGCGAAGGGGCGCGAAGAATTTGGGAGGCGTATCGGATTCTCTTGGCTTGACTCCTTGCGGTTCAGGCGCACTTTGCCCTCGCTACTCAGTGTCCGGCCCTGGCGACTGAAGTTCGGGCTCGGTTTTCTTATCTCTGCCCATTACCTGGATTGCGACCAGGCTGGCGGTTACGACGCCCTGGACTACCAGCTGTGTTTCGGGTTCAAAGCCGAGGATCGTGAGCGAATTGTTGAGCAGGGCGACGAGGATTGCGCCCCAGACGCCGCGGGCGACGCTGCCTCTGCCGCCGAAGATGTAGTTGCCGCCGAGGACGGATGCGGTGATGGCGTGAAATTCGTAGTTGAGGCCGATGAAGTAGTGGCCGGAGCCGGCGCGGGCGCTGACGACCATGGCGGCGACTGCGGAGCAGGCTCCGGTGGCGATGTACATCAGGGTCCGGTAGAGGGGGACGCGTACGCCGGCCAGCTTGGCGGCTTCTTCGTCGCCGCCGATGGCGTAGACCCTGGCGCCCAGGGTCGTTTCGGACAGAATCAGGTGCATGACCAGGGCGAGGGCCAGGAAGATGATCGTGGGGACCGCGAAGGGGCCGATAAAGCCATCGGCAATCAGAAGGAATGGACTGTTGCGGGGGACTCGGTAGTAGTAGCCGCCGGCGCTGAGGAGGGCGATGCCCTGGAAGATGGTCATCGTGCCCAGGGTGGTGAGCATGGGATTGGCTTTGAGCCTGCCGACGAGGAAGCCGTTGAACAGGCCGGTTGCCAGTCCGATTGCGAGGCCGAAGAGGCAGGTGGTTGCGATGCCGGCGCCGCCTTCGAGCATGGCGACCATGGTGACGCTGATGAGGGAGACGATGGCGCCGACGGAGAGGTCGAAGCTGCCGCTGATCATCATCCAGCAGACGCCGACGGTAACGATGCCGTTGATGGAGGACTGGCGGAGGACATTGATCAGGTTGCGGGCTGTGAGGAAGCGGGGGTTCAGGAACCCCATGAGGACGACCAGGGCGACGGTGAGGACGACTTGCGGCTCCCGCAGCAGGAAGCTGCCGAGGGCGTTCAGCTGGCTGTTGCCGCGCAGTCTGCCGGGTATGAAGGCTTGTGGAAAGGTGGGGAGGCTCATCGTCGATCTGCGGCGATTGGCTGAGACGTGAAGGGGCGATAGTTGCTCGCCCTAATGCGGGATCATCTTCCACCCGTTACACGGTCTGGCCCCTTGGGATAACTCTTGTGTACAGCTTGGGATTGCAACGCCGGAGGAAATTACGACACCATTTGCCGGGCGCTTGCATGGTTGTGAACGGTGTTCCGGGTCAGCCCCAGGACCGGCATTGCGCTCATTTCTCTGCAAAAGATGTCGGCCATCCTCTGTGAGCAGAGAATACGGTTAATGGTATTATCTGTCAAGGACGAATTTGGCGTTAGCGATGCCCCGATTGGAGGGGGAGAGGCGGGCCAGAGAAGATAGTGACCAGGGTCTGTTGACTCTTTTGGAAGGCGGTTCAGATCTCAACGACAACGGTAGGCCTGCAAGCCTGACCGGGATGTTTCTCTTTTAAGGGCCGTGATAAACGGAACAGATTGATCCGCGAAGTGACGCGAAGGGGCGCGAAGAACACCGTTCTCTAATCCGCGAAGATACGCGAAAGGACGCGAAGAACACCAGAGGCGTATGGGGTTTTATTGTTTGGGTTCGCGGCCCGGTGGGGACTGGCCGCGGGTTGCTCCCTCAGTTCGTCGTTCTGACGGGCGTCAACGAGCTCTAGTCCGTGGTTGGGGACTTGGCCATACGGTAACCGACGCGCGGCACAGTCAAGATATAGTTGGGGTTGTTGGCGTCGTCACGCAGTTTGCGTCGGAGCGTCTTGACTACGGTTCGCAAGGGCCGCGTGTCGCCGACGCTCTCCGCTCCCCAGATACGTTGGATCAGGAGGTCATGTGAGAGCACATGTCCGGCGCTGCCGGCAAGTTCACAAAGCAACCGGTACTCAGTCGTGGTCAGCTGCACTTCGTCTCCTGCCAGAGTCACCCGCCGCTCCCCATAGTGGATCATTAACTCTCCGGCCACGAATGGCTCGATCTGCTTCGGTCTTTCCTGCCGGCGCAAAGCTGCCCTGATCCTGGCCAACAGCTCCGTTGACGAAAAGGGTTTCACAACGTAGTCGGAGGCACCCAGGTCAAATGCGCGGGCGATGGTTTCATCTCTGTCGTATCCGGACAGAAAGATCACCGGCACCTCGGCAATGACCAGGAAACGCTTCATCAGTTCGATACCGTCATCGCCGGGAAGCATCAAGTCCAGGAGAACCAGTTCGGGCCTGTCGGTCTCAAAAAGGGAGAGCGCCTCTTCGGGGTCACCGGTAACGAGTGGGGTGAAACCGGCTTTGGTCAGTGCGTCGCGTACATATCGCAGAGTGCGCGGATCGTCGTCGACCACCAGGATGCGGGTTTGTTTTACGGGTATCCGGTGCAGGTCGACAGATTGACTGACTGCGGTACGCTCTACCGTCTCTTCCACCCTCGGCAGGGTAAATGTGAAGCGGCTGCCCAGATCCGGGCCTTCGCTCTCGACCCAGATACGCCCGCCATGCGCCTCCACGATTCCCTTGCAAATGGCCAGACCCATCCCTGTTCCGCTGCTGTCACCATCTGCCTCCCGATCCTTCTCGCTAAAGTGGGAGAATTTCCTGAACAGATTGGGGAGGCGTTCTGCCGAAACGCCTATTCCCTGATCTATCACCGAAAAGGTGACATGAGACTCGGCCGGCGTTGCGGACACGGAGATTGTCGAAGACTCTTTTGAGTAGGCGGCGGCGTTGGCGAGCAGATTGATCAGGACCTGAACGATGCGCCGCTTTTCCGCCAGTACCAGGGGCAGGTCGGGGGCGAGGTCAATGCGGATGTTGGAGCGGGCGCCCTCGCTCAGAAAAGAGTTGCGGGCGTCATCAACGATATCGGCCACGACTGTGGGTTGGGGATCGACTGCGAGCGTGCCCATCTCAATATGGGCAACGTCGAGGAGATCGCTGATGAGGGAGCGCATGTAATCGGCCTGCTCGTTGATGATACGGTGGAACTGTTTCGATT
>JAPPKT010000372.1 GCA_028819675.1 Caldilineaceae bacterium
CCGCGGGCAGGGCAGATGTCGTCGCCGGTGGTGGTCTCTGCCGGCGCCTCAGCCATTGTATCGGCCGGTTGGTCGGCGGCTGGGGCAGCCGGTGCCGGGGCACAGGCGACTACAATGAGAGCCAGGACGAGAAGAAGTGCTACGTTCCTAAGGGAAGACATTCTCTACCTCCTTTTCATTGTACCTTTGATTGTCATTGCTGAAACTCGTTTGGCTGCAAAGCGTGCAGCGTGGAGCAATATACACGATATGGTATATCACTTCCGATGTTGGCTTGTCAAGCAAGCTGAAACAGCCTGGTGTGGGCGAGTTCCGGGCGATTGACGGCCAGGAGCTAGAGAATGGTCTTGAGGTCTATGGGCTTGTGAGCGCAGGGAACGGCCCGCTCTTCTCAGACCGGCACAGAACGTGTCGGATGTGAAGAGGATCAAGAAAGAGTATTGTGTTGGCGCCAGTTTCGAAACTGCTGACGTGAGCTAAGTCTTCTGTTTACGGAGGCTTTGCTTCCTCAGTCGAAAGTGCGGCCGGTATGGCGGCGCCCGGCGATTGCGGCAGCTTCGTCGCCGGCGGGGAAGGTGATGCCTTCGTCGATCCTGGCGGCGACATTGCTGGCGTCGACGCCGTCGAGGAAGCCGATATTGGCCGCTTTGCAGGCGGCGAAGACGCGGTCGCGGGCGGCTTTGAGGTCGCCCTCTTCGGTGTTTTCGGGCGTGCGGACGGTGTCGTAGCCGAAGGTCATGCGCATGTCGGAGGGGCCCCATTCGGCGAAGGCGATGCCCGGGACTGCGGTACTGGCCTCGGCGTTGGCGAGGGCGCGGATGTTTTCGATCTTGATGCCGAGGACCAGTTCGCCGTCGGGGTTTAGCGGCCAGACGTCGGCCTTGCGCAGGTATTCCTGGGTGGAGACGCCCCAGACGTGGGCGGCGTTGTCCTGTCCGCCGGAGCCGCGGCGGCCCATGTCGAGGCCTGCGCCGACGCCGTGCGTGTGGAAGGGGAAGCGCACCCACTCGACGAACTCTTTGACGGCGCCGGGCGTTTCGACGTGGCAGAGCAGGATGCCGTGAATGCCGGTGGCGAGGACCTGCTTGATCATCCAGGCGTTGTTGCGCACGACGTATTCGTCGACGCCGTCGAAGGGGAGGGTGACGAGGACAGGGGGCGTGCGGTGGCCGGTGCGGGTTGGTCCGCCGTCGACGAGGCCGCGCATGAAGGCGTTGAGGCCGGCGACGTCGAAGGGCTGGTGCTCGATGCCGATGACGAGCCAGTCGGCGTGTGTCTGGGCGGACTTGACGCCGCCTTCGTAGGTGAGCGTGCGGCCACCGTCCCAGTAGACGGGTTGGCCGGCCTCGCGCAGTTCGATAATCTGGTTGATGCGTTTCATTGTGAGTTTTCCGTTGTGTTGGGCAGTGTGGGACTTCGTCTCAATGAATCTTTGCGTGGCTACACGAAAGACTGTTCTTGGGATATGAAGGTCGCCAGATTCAGACCCAATCTCGCAGCGGGTGTTCGCGATCCTCAAGTGGGAGAGGCGTGCGACCGTGGCGGTGGGCAGTGTAAACGCCCAGGATCATTTCCAGTGCCCAGCGGGCGTCGCGTCCACTGGAAATCGGCTCGCGGCCTTCTTCGAATGCGGCGATCAGGTCGCGGACCATGTAGGCGTTTAGCGTATCGAAGCCAGGGTTGGTTGGTTTGAGCACGACTTTCCAGGCGGGTTCGGCCATGGCCGGATTCCAGTTGGGATGGGGGCAGTGGAGGAGGTAGCCGTCACGTTGCATCAAGATTCCCTCCGTGCCGTGGATCTCAAGTCCGCCGGGGCGGGGGCCCGGGCGTACTTGGCGACGGTGCGAGTGGAAGGTTGCCATGATGCCGTTGTCGAAGGCGTAGGTGGCTTCGAGGTGGTTGCCGAGGATGGGGCCGATCTCTTCGTCGCCGTGGCGGGCGTCGTTTGGGCCGGCGTCCCTGCCGTCCTGGAGGACGTAGGCCTGTACCCAGCGGGGATGGCCGAATAGGAAGCAGAGCATGTCGAGCGAGTGCGTGCCGAGGACCATCAGGTCCTGGCCGCCGCCGCGGTGGTCCTGCTTACCGCCGCTGATGACCTCTTTGACTTCGCCAACAGCGCCTTCGGCCAGCAGTTCCCTGGTTTTGTGGGCAATCTGGCCGACGCGACCCTGGTGCGACACGGCTATCTTTACACCGGCGCGGTCGCAGGCTGCGATCACGGCGTCGGCTTGCGTCAAGGTTGGCGCAAAGGGCTTTTCGCAGAATATGCCGCGCACGCCGGACTCGGCAGCGGCGATGACCATGTCGTGTTTCTGGTCCAGCCAGCGAGGCGCGACGCTGACGATGTCGAGCTGCTCCTGTGCCAGCATCTGGCGGTAGTCCAGATAGCAGTTCCGGTTGTCCACGCTGAGACGATCGCCGGCGGCGGCCAGACCTTCGGGGTCGGCATCGGCGACGGCGACCAGGTTGATTTCTTCCATGCCCAGGTAGACAGTGTCGAGGCTGTGGCCGTAGTTGCCGCGGCCGGTATGGCCGATGACACCGGCTCGGTATGTTGTCATGTCAACTCCTCTTCGCTGACGATATAGGCCTTGATCAGCGGTTGTGGGCTCGATGTCCAGTTGGCGTCTCTGAAGTCATCGTTTGCGTAGTCTGCGATTACGATCGTGCCGTCTTCGAGCTGGTCCCAGTTGCTGTAGCCGGAGTCGGCGGTGGCGTCGAGACGGATCATGCGGTCGCGGCGGAACTGATCGGGGTAGGTGCCCGAGTCGGCGCGCCAGGACCAGTTGATGCTGTGGCCTTGCGGGTTGTCGACCGAGGCGCTGACGGACCGCCAGTGGGAGATGCCGCGCAGGTTGCTGCCGAAGCGGACGAGCCGGGCGCCGCGTATGCTACAAGGTTCTTTCAGGCAAAGGTGTCCATCGACGTAGACGGCGATCTCATGTTCAGAGCGCACGATCTTGTAGCGGCGCCACTGGGTTGTATCCAGTGGAAAGTGGTGGGCGGGCAACGTGGGTGACACGTAGTCGATCGCGGGCGAGCCTGTTGTGCTGTGAAGGGTAGCTTCTTCCTGGCTGCTCTCGGTTACGCAGAGTCCATGGGGGGTGATGCGAACGCGGCAGCCGGCGAAGAGGTCGCAGCCTTCGCTGGACCGACCGGCAAGACGGAGCTCGGCCTCCAGTTCCACACGGGCGCGGCTGGTAAGAGCTGGATAGAGTGAGAAGAACACTTGGTTTTCTGGCTCGCGGTCTGTCGTCAAGGTGAGGCAGCCCTTTTCAAGCCGGCAGCGAGACTCGTCCCAGATGAAGGATGCGGGTTCGAATCCAAGTTGCTCGGCGGGGTCCCAGAGGAAGGCGTAGCTGGCGAAGGTGCCCCAGCGGTTGCGG
>JAPPKT010000286.1 GCA_028819675.1 Caldilineaceae bacterium
ATCGGCATAGATCTGGCTGATGTAAAGCTCATCAGCCTCCAAACCGAAATTCTCTACACCGTTTGCGATCGCGCTCTTCAGCGTCTTCGCAACCACCTTGGCCGCCTGCTGCGGCATAAACTGCAGAAGCGCCAGTGCCTCTTCTGCCTGCCGCCCCCGCATCTCATCCACTACCAGGCGCGCCTTCTGTGGGCTTATCCCTGTATACTTTGTTACTGCTCGAACTTCCATCTTACAAGCTCCCCAATCTCCAGGATGGAGGAAGATAATGATCTTCGACCTGGACCGTAGTCCTACACCCGGCGCGTGCTTCTTTCCGACCTGACATGACCGCGAAAGAATCGGGTCGGCGCAAACTCACCCAGCTTGTGCCCTACCATGTTTTCCGTAATGTAGATCGGGACATGGCGGCGGCCGTCGTGAATCGCCAGCGTATGTCCGACAAACTGCGGAAATATCGTCGAAGACCGTGACCATGTTTTGAGCACCTTCCGCTCTCCGGCCCGGTTCATGTCTTCGATCTTCTTCAGTAGCCGCGGCTCGACATAGGGTCCCTTCTTCAGACTACGTCCCATCGATTCTCCTCCACTTCTGCATCTGCACCGCTATCGACGCTTACCACCGCGCCGTACGATATATTTCCCTGTTCTCTTATTGCGCCGTGTTCGCTTGCCCAGCGCCGGCTGCCCCCACGGTGTCTTCGGGCCTGGCATACCGATCGGCGACCGCCCTTCTCCGCCACCGTGAGGATGCGATGCAGGATCCATCGCCACGCCGCGCACCGACGGCCGGATTCCCAGCCAGCGCCGGCGGCCGGCCTTGCCCAACGAAATATTGCTGTGATCAGGATTCGATACCTGTCCGACCGTGGCCAGACAGTCCATCTCAATGTAGCGAACCTCGCCGCTGGGTAGGCGCACCTGTGCTCGCGGCCCCTCTTTGGCCACCAGCTGCGCCGAAACACCCGCGCTGCGCACCAGTTGCGCGCCCCGTCCCGGATACAGCTCAATGTTATGAATCTGTGTGCCCGGCGGAATGTTGCGAATCGGCAGCGCATTCCCGGGTCGAATGTCAGCGTTCGGCCCTGACACCAAAATGTCGCCGACCTGGACGCCCAGTGGCGCAACAATGTACCGCTTCTCGCCATCCTCATAGCTGAGCAGCGCGATGCGGGCACTGCGGTTCGGGTCGTACTCAATCGACGTTACCTTCGCCGGAGCACCAAACCTTTCCCGCCTGAAGTCGATGATGCGGTAGCGTCGCTTGTGTCCACCGCCGCGGTGACGCACGGTGATACGACCCTGGCTGTTGCGCCCGCCCTTCTTGTTCAGAGCAATCGTCAACGAGCGCTCGGGCTTGGTGCGCGTAATCGTTTCGAATGTCGAAACACTCATGTCCCGCCGCCCCGGAGACGTGGGACGATATATCTTTACAGGCATGGCAATCTATCTCCGTTCGCGAAGAGAATGATGGGAAAGAACCGCTCCCAATTCTCCCGCCGGCTCCTGGCCGTTACACACCCTCAAAGAACTGGATGCTGTCGCCTTCACTCAAAGTAACAATGGCCTTTTTCCAGGGCGACTTCCGCACAACCTTGCGGCGCCCGCGCATCCCCGTCTTGGCAGGCATCATCATGACCCGCACTTCCTCCACATTCACTCTGAACGCGGTCTCCACTGCATCGCGAATCTGGTGCTTATTGGCCCGGGTGTCAACTTCAAAAGTGTACTGATTGTTGAAATCGGCCGCATCGTATGACTTTTCAGTAATCACGGGACGCTTTATCACTTCATAGACGTGCATCTGGTTCTCCTCGCATCGGACGCTGACCCGCTATCCCAAACAGCCGCCAACTATCCGTGAATCCGGAAATGGCGGCTGTCAGGCAAGCCAGGCGTGAATGAATTCGACCGAGGCCTGCGGCATAAGAAGCCTGTCATGGCTGAGCAGGTCCTGAATGTTCAGATTGCTGCTGAGAAGCGATTTTGCCTGCGGCAGATTGCTGATCGACTTCTCGACAGCCATATCCGGCTCCGGCAATATGACCAGTATGCTACCGCTGTCTAGGCCCAGATCAGCAAGCGTCTGCACAAAGACCTTTGTCTTCGGCGCATCGATCGTCAGCGCCTCCAGGACAACGATCTGGTCCGCCCCTGCCTTGACGCTCAGCGCGCTCCGCAGTGCTGCCCTGCGCATCTTCTTGGGCATCTTCTTGGTATACTTGCGCGGTGTGGGGCCAAAGGCCGTCCCGCCCCCTACCCAAATGGGAGAACGGATCGAACCGTGCCGCGCCCGGCCGGTGCCCTTCTGACGCCACGGCTTGCGCCCGCCCCCGCGAACCTCGCTGCGCGACTTCGTCTTGTGTGTCCCCGTGCGCGCGTTCGCCAGCTGCCTCACCAATGCCTGGTGCATCAGCCCCCGGTTGACCGGAGCGGCGAAAACCGTATCCTCCAACTGCATCTGGCCGGTCTCTTCACCGGCCATATTTCGAATTGGTACTTCCACCGTTTCGCCTCCGTACCAGTAGCTGCCGCTTCCCAAATAGTCGAACCGGCTGCCCCCGTCTTACGCCTTAACCGCAGTACGCACGATGACCAAACCCTTGTTCGGGCCCGGTACCGCTCCCTGTACCGCGAGCAGATTGCGCTCCGCATCAACAAGAGCGACCTTCAGATTCTGCACCGTAACGCGCTCGTTACCCATCTGCCCCGGGCCCTTCATTCCCGGAAACGTGTGGCCCGGTGTCGAACCGGCGCCCCGCGCGCCCGGCGCACGGTGTCGGTCTGACTGCCCGTGCGTCTTCGGCCCCCCTCGGAATCCGTGCCGCTTGACGCCGCCGGCAAATCCCTTCCCTTTCGACGTGCCCGTGACATCCACCAGCTCGCCCTCGGCAAAGACGTCCGCCTTGATCACATCCCCTGGTGCATGTCCCGGCTCGCTCGGCAATCGCAACTCGCGCACAAATCGCAGCTTAGGCACATTGGCCTTCCTCAAATGACCGAGCTGGCCCTTCGTCAACTTGCGCTCCGCCACCTCTTCAAAGCCAACCTGGACTGCATTATATCCGTCCGTATCTTCGGCCTTCACCTGCGTGACATAACAGGGACCAGCCTCGATCACCGTGACCGGCACAACCGCGCCGCTGTCATCAAATAGCTGGGTCATCCCTATCTTGCGGCCTATTATCCCTTTCACTTGCTCCTCCAGCACTGACAGCGCGATCAACCGAATTCCGACCGACAGTCACATCGCCCAACCGGGCCCATCCCTGACCGGCCGCCGCAGAACCAATCCGCACGGTCCTCTTCGCCCGCGGCCGCAAACTGAGCCCTATAGCTTAATCTCGATATCGACACCGGCCGGCAAATTCAGACGCGTGAGA
>JAPPKT010000335.1 GCA_028819675.1 Caldilineaceae bacterium
CTCGGCGGGGTCCCAGAGGAAGGCGTAGCTGGCGAAGGTGCCCCAGCGGTTGCGGTAGGTGACGAGCAGTTTGCCGGAGCGCAGTTTGTGCACGGCGGTACGCTGGCCGTAGAAGGGGGCGAGATGGGGCGCGTTCCAGGTGCGGCCGTAGTCGTAGCTGTGGATGAGGCGGCTGGGTTGGCCGAAGGCGCCGTTGGCGAAGCCGATGCGGGTGATGGCGAGCAGGTGGCCGGGATCGAGTTCGACGATGCCTACTTCCGAGTCGCTATGGTAGGGGTCGTCGGAGATGGTTGCGGTCCGGTTCCAGGTCTTGCCGCGATCGTCGGAGAAGACGGCGGTGTTGCGGTGGTAACGATTGTAACCGGGAGGAGGCGGGCTTTCGAAAACGGCGGTTTCGATGGGCTCGGTGCGGGTGTAGACGAGGGTTCCGTCGGTAAGGTCGACGATGTAGCCGGGTTCGCCGCCGACGTCGTCGCACTGGACCGGCTGGCTCCAGGTGCGGCCGTCGTCTTCGCTCCAGAAGAGGTGGTTGGACATACCGCGCGGTGGCTGCTGCCAGAAGGCGAGGCGGGGCCAGTCGTCGCCTGAGGTGCGGTGGCCGAGGTCGCAGATGATGACGAGACGTCCGTCGCGCAGGCGGCTGAGCTGGGGGGCGACCCAGACGCTGTGATGCTCCCAAACGTTGCGATGGGAGATCGAGCGGTGACCGTGCCAGGTGCGGCCGCCGTCCGAGGAGTAGGCGACCATGATGTGGGTACTGACCGCGGAGTGCGAGTCGGAGAGACGGTAGACGGAGACGAGGCCTGAGGGCGCGGCGACGACGTTGGCGACGGAGTGGTACCAGCCGCGCGGGTTTGGGCAGACCAGGTCGGCCGGGTAGCTATTCTGGTCGGCGATGACGAACTTTCTGTCGTCCGGGACCGCTCGCATCGACCTCAGTGCCCCGGTGGCAGCGGCAGGTCGACGCGCACGTTGCCGCGGGCGTGGGATTGGAGGAAGCCGACCAGTATTTCCACGGTCTTCCTGGCTTCTCTGGCCGGGCTGAGCAGGTCGCTGCCGTTCTCGATGGCGTCGATGAGGTCGGCGACGCAGGCGGGAATCCTGGTGTACAGGTGGGCTTCGAAGGGGAGGAACTCGGAGTTGTTTCTGTCGCGGCGGATGACGCGGCTGTTGTGGACGTCGAGCATGGCGGTTTCGCCGTAGACCTGGAAGGTAAAGCTGGCTGCGAACTGCGACTTGTTGGCGTTGACAAAGGCGCGCACGCCGTTGCGGAAGTGGACGTAGCCGGAGACGGCGGGGTCGGTCGCGGGATCTTTGCCGCCGTCGCCGAGATACCTGTCATAGTGGTCGTAGCCGGGTTCCAGTTCGGCGAAGACCCATTCCGGTTCTGAATCGGCAAAGAAGCAGACGCCATCTACAAGGTGGGTGCCGTTGCGGAACATCATTGCACGCGGGCCGCCCAACGTGGCTACAATGCGCTGCACTTCGCCTATGGAGCCGCTGCGGATGGCTTCTCTGGCGACGTCGTAGTGGGGGCCCCAGCGATTGGTGTGGTCCACGGAAATGAGTACGCCGTTGGCCTCGCAGGCTTCGATCATGCGCGTGCAATCGTCCACTGAGGTCGCGAACGGCTTTTCGCAGATGATTCCCTTGACGCCGGCGTTGGCGGCTTCGACGACGATGTCGGTGTGGCGGTGGTCCGAGGTGACGACGCTGACGATATCGAGGTTTTCGCGTTCGATCATGGCGCGGTAGTCGGTGTAGGTTTCCAACTCACCGAACTCCTGGCCCCAGGTATCGGCCACCTTTTCGAACAGTTCCGTTTTGAGGTCGCAGACGGCGACAACGTCGGTTTGGGGATTGAGGTGGTAGGCACCCAGATGTGAGTTAGGGCTGGGCGACTGCAAGATGTTGTTCGGATCGGGGGCCGGACGGTTGGCGGCGATTCCTGAGAGACCGACAACGCCAACTCGATATTGCTGCGACATCTGCCCGTTCCTCCTATTGCTCTTCGGTTAACGATACATTCAGTTTTTCGGCCCAGGCTTCGATCCTGGCGAATGTTTCTGACGGGACTTCGATGCCCTCGGCGAGACGCTGCTGTCGTGAACGGTGCTCGAAGTCTCCTGGGACAAGCACTTCGTCGAAGCCCGGGGCGGGTGGAATCGACTTCATGGCGTCAAGGACGGCGCGGACATTGCGTTGATAGCCGTCAAGAGGCGTGAAGGCGGCTACGTCGTAGACCTGCATGAAGAGGCCAGCCATGGAAGTCAGCTCGGCGTTGAATTCGCCGGCAAGCCCGCCCATGAGGCTGAAGAAGAGTGAGAGCGCGTAGCCTTTGTGGCCTCCGAATGGCAGGAGGTAGCCGCCCTTTCGGAAGTCGTCCGGACTCGTTGTTGGGTTGCCTTTGCTGTCGATAATGGCGCCTTCGGGAACATCAAGTCCTTTACTTTCGGCCACCAAGATCTTTCCGCCAGCAACGACACTTGTAGCGAAGTCAATCACGAAGGGGGCATCGTCGCCAGTGGGAATCCCGACGGCGATGGGATTGGTTCCGAGGGCGCCGCGAGCGCCGCCGAAGGGGACTACCTGCGAACCTGCTGCGGAGGCGCCACCCAGTGTAATCAGCGTGATGCAGCCGGCCCTGGCGGCCTGCTCGGCATATTCACCGACGCGGCCGATGTGGGTTGTGTTCTGGAAGGTGACGCAGCAGACGGCGGATTCTCTGGCTCTTTCGATGGCCCAGTCCATGGCCTGGCGGCTCATCGTGTGGCCGAAACCCTTTTTGCCGTCGACGTGCATCGTGTTTGCGGTTTCGCGGACGATTTCCGGGTAGGCTTTGTTGTCGATGCCGCCGTCTTCGATGCGGTCGAGGTACATGGGCACGAACTGGACGCCGTGTGAGTCGTGGCCGGCGAGGTTGGCGTTGACGAGGATTTCGGCGACTGTGGCGGCGATGTCGTCCGGGGCTCCGGAGGCCGCGAAGAGATCGCGGCTGATCTTTTGCAGGTAATCGGCTGAGTGGCGAGTGGACTGTGTCATCAGGCTCCTCTAGTCTTGAAGCGGAATTACTGTGGTCTACATGTGAATCGGTGTCGAACTTTACGGCGAGAAAATGATTATGCATCGGTGCCCGGCGCATGGTCGGCGTCCCGGGCCAGAGGCAAATTAACAACCCGCCCCTCAGCTGCGGACTTATACCCTGCCAACAGGATTTCGGTCAGGTATGCGGCCTGGCGTGCATTCATCCCGCTCTCGCGTTCTTCGACAATGCAGTCGATGAAGTAGCTGGCGTCGGTGCGGTTATCGAGCGCATTGGAGAGCGGGGCGAGCGTGCGTTTGGATTGGCCTCGTACCTCTTCCTGGGTGGTGCGCCAGA
>JAPPKT010000646.1 GCA_028819675.1 Caldilineaceae bacterium
ATTTTACGACGATTCGATATTCTTCCAACAAGCGTTCAACCAGCTTCAGACAGCGGTCAGGTGTCCCATCCTGCAGTTGAACTGTCGTCACGCTCGACGAGTGTTCCCACTTCGCCGGGCTGGCGACGCGGATCCCTGGGACATTGCACAAGCCGGCACGCAGCCGCTCAGTCAACGAACGACATTGCTCTTCGATTTTCTCCAGTCCTGTTCGCTGCGCCGTCTCCACGCATGCGCCTGCGCCTATCCGCAAGGCATAATTCTGCGTACCCAACTCATTCAGGGCCCCCGCAGCCATCAGACTACCGTCAGTGCGGCCACCGGCGTCCGTTGGCAGAGGGAGACAAAAAGGATTGTAGTCCTTCTTGCCCTCGTCGGAAACCACCAGAAATCCGATTCCCGGCGGCCCCATCAGCCACTTGTGCACAGAGCCGCTGAAAAACTCGGCGCCGATCTCCTTCGCATCGACCCCAATCATACCCACCGACTGCGCCCCGTCCACCAGCGTCTTGACCCCCCGTAACCGCGCGAGGCGCGTCGCTTCGATTACCGGAAACCGCCGCCCGTCAATGTTGGAGACATGGCTGATCACCAGCAGCCGGTGCGCAGGCGTCAGCATCTGGTCCAACTGCTCCAGGAAGTACGAGGGCCCCCGGTAAATTCCCTCATGTGGCTCAGCCGTGGGAATAACCGTGACTTCCACGCCCCGACCCTGCGCCAGACCTCTCGCCGCCCGGTGCGTGCTGAGATGTTCGACGTCCGTCACCGCCAGCTTGTCGCCCGCCTGCCAGTCCACGCTCATGATCGCCAGCCGCGAAGCGGTCGTCGTATTGTAAACCCACGCAACGTCCGCCGTCGACACCCCCAACAGTTCCGCTGCACTCTGACGCGCCCTCTCCGCGCGTTCATAGAAGCTTACGCCCGCCTCCTTCCCGCGAATCGCGATGATCTCCTCGTTCTCCTCCCGCAGCGCATCCGCCATGCAACGCTGGACTGACCGCAGAACAGGCCCGAAAGTACAGCTGTTCAGATATATGTATTGGCTGGTTAGAGGGATATCCGCGCGCAGTCGGCTGAAGGGGCAGCCGTCGGACACGCCTTGTTCGCTGTCCATTGAAATATCCGATTGAAAGTGGAAGGGGGCTGTTCTTGCTGCTGGGAGACTTTTCCAGTCGCCGCGTCTCGCCCGTCCGCCAATGACCTACTTGGTCGGGTCCAGAGCATCCTGAAGCCCGTCTCCCATCAGCGTGAATGCGTACATCGCCAGCGCGATCATCAAGCCCGGGAAAAAGGCCAGATACCAGTGCGACTGAATCGCGCTGAGATAGTCATTGAGCATACGCCCCCAGCTGGGAAGCGGCGGGTTTATGCCAATCCCCAGAAAACTCAGGCCGGACTCGCCCAGAATCGCGCCGGGGATGCCCAACGTTACGCTGACGATAATCGGAGACAAAGTGTTCGGCAACAGATGGCGGATGATGATGCGGTAATTGGGTACGCCAATGCAGGTCGCAGCCAGTACGTAGTCCTGTTCGCGCAAGGAGAGGAACTGCCCCCGCACCAGGCGCGCAATTCCCATCCAGCCGGTGACTGCGAAGACAAAGAGAACGTTGCGAAAGCCCGGCCCCAGTACGCTGATAATCAGAATGCCCAGCAGCAAATTGGGTACGGAGTTGATGATTTCAATGATACGAATGAGTACAAAGTCGACGGCGCCGCCATACCAGGCCGCGGCCGCCCCGTAAGGGAGGCCAATCGCAAGGGCGATGATATTGCTGATAAAGCCAATCGCCAGCGAAATACGCGCACCGTAGATGACTCGTGTCAGAATGTCGCGGCCGAATGGGTCTGTGCCCATCGGATGTTCAAGCGAGGGGAAGAGCCACGTCTTGTCGTATTGCTGGTTGTCATAACCCTCCGGCGCCAGCACGTTTGCAAATAGGGCCAGGAATATCAGAAGCACAACGAAAGACACGGAAATCATGGCCAGAAGATTGCGTGAAAACCGTCTGGCCGCGTCCCCCCACAGGTTTCGAGGCTTAGAGTTCAGGTCGAGGGCTAGAACGGCGGCTTGCGCGGCGGCGCTGGGCCGGTCACCATTCTGCTTCGCCGGAGAGGTGGAAATGGTAAATCTCCTTGGCGCCTGTTGCGGCCTCAGGCGCGTCTTACATGGTGCCGCCGACACGTATGCGCGGATCGACCACGCCGTAAAGCAGGTCGGTGACGAGGTAGGCGATGGCAATGGCAAAGGTCCAAAGCAGGATCAGCGCCATGATCACCGGGTAATCCCGATTATAGAGGGCCAGAGTAATTTGACCCCCGATCCCGGGTATGCGAAAAATCGCTTCAATGAAGAATGACCCTAAGAGCAGGTTTACTACCATCGGCCCCAAGAGTGTGACGAGCGGCAATGACGCCGAACGGAAGGCGTGCCGCATCACAACCGCGCTCTCTCGCAGCCCTTTCGCCCGCGCCGTACGCACATACTCCGCCTGCATCGCATCAACCATGCTGGCCCGCGTGAAGCGCGCCATGCCTCCGATCTGGCCGACCGCATAGACGAAGGTGGGCAGGATCCACTGCTTTGGTTCCCCCCATCCACCGGAAGGCAGCCACTTCAAAATCACCGCGAAAATGATGATGCTCATGATGGCGATAACAAAGACGGGTGTGACAAAGGTGGTGATTACAACAACGTTGGTCAGATAGTCCAACCACGTATTTGGACGCAGCGCGGCCAGGATTCCCAGACCGATGCCAATTGGTATGCCAATTGCCATTGCCGACAGTCCCAGTTGCGCAGTTGCAGGCCAGGAACGGCTGATGAAATCCGTGACCGGCTCCCCATAGCGGAAGGAGATGCCGAAGTCCCCGCGCAGCGCCGCCCACATGTAGCGGAAATACTGTACGTAGAGCGGTTTGTCGAGGCCGTACTTGGCCATCAGCTTCTCGCGGATGTGTTCAGGAATCTCTCGGAACTCGGATGTCGTCGGCATGGCGTCGAACGGGCCGCCCGGAATGGTGTGGATCATGAGAAAGATCATGATCGATACAATAAACAGGACGCCAATGATGCCGGCGAAGCGTCCCAGAACATAGCGCGTCATCCGTGCTTCCGTCCTTGTGGAAGAGTGGGCAAATAGAAATGAAAAGAGGAGAGGTGAGAGGACCTGCTCCTCCCTCCTCTCCTCGTCACCCAATTACTATTCTTTAATGTAAGCGCTGTCCAGGAGCATCATGTTATAGACGCCAAGCGTGCCGTCGTCTGTGAGGGTCAGCCCTGAGACATAGTCCTTGTACAGGACAGCCTGTACCGGGTTCATTACGAATACGCCGATCGCGTCACGCGCCAGGATCTTGAGGGCCTCGTGATAGAGGT
>JAPPKT010000126.1 GCA_028819675.1 Caldilineaceae bacterium
GCAACGCCCTCGCCCTCGACGAGACCTTCGACATGGTCCGCGCCGGCGCTCGCCTGATCATGAGCTACGATGCGCACAGCAACGCCTTCTTTGGCACCGTCGTGAACACCACCAACGCGACCTTGACCCAGGTACGCATCGAGGTCCACCTGTCCAACGGCATCGAGCTCGGTCCGACAACACCGGCCGATCTGGCGCCCGGCGCGGCCATGAATGTGATCCTCCACGGATCAGCTCAGCCCTTCGACGGCTGGACGCCCCATGCCGAGGTCGGCGCCAGTGAAGGAGGAGGCGGCGGCGAAGGTAGCGGCGAGCATGGTAGCGGTGGCGAAGGCAGCGGCAGTGAAGGCAGCGGGAGCGGCTAAAAACCACAAGTCCCTGTGACGCCTTCAAGTCGGAGTCGAGCATCGTTGCTCTGTTAGCCAGGTAAGAACAGGCGTGGCGCCCCAGATGGGGTGCCACGTTTGCTTTGTTTCAATGGGACGGCATGTTTGAATCGTTAAAACAACTGCTCAGAGCGGCGCCGTGCATTTCAATGGCAGGAATTAGCAAGAGTTGTGTCGCAATCCATATGAAAACATACATATATATATGGATGACTATATGGGCCATATCAGCAATTCTCTTTTGCGAGCTCAGGTGTTAGTGGCACAGTTCACAGACTGCGTGCAGACCCAGTTTCAGTCGCCAGGAATCAGCAGCGATTGAATCAGGATGGAAGCACGGGGGCGCGAGAGAAGTCTCGCCCTTTTGCGCGCTTGGGAACTGAAGCCGGGAGGAGTGAATCGAAGGCGGGTGTGTGAGCACCTTTCGCTGGCCGCAGACAATCCAATTGTGCACGAAGGTGGGGCTAGCTAGGAGGGGGGCGTTGCGGGGAGTTCCCCCCGCACAAGGGAGGGCCGAAGGCCCGACCGCCCGGAACTGCAGTGGTTAGTGGTCAGTGGTCAGTGGTCAGTGGTCAGTGGTCAGTGGAGGGTTGCCGGAGAGAGGCAGTTTGGAGGCGTTGTGAGGGGTTTGGGGAGGGTCATTCTTCGACCAGTAGCTCGTTGGGGTACATCATGCGCCAGGGGCCGGGCATCTCGCCGACGGGGACTTCGATGACGACGGGCCGGCCGGCGGTGAAGGCGTCGGTGAGGGCGTCGCGCAGGCTGTCGGCGGAGTGGGCGCGGACGCCTATGGCGCCGAAGGATTCGACGAAGGCGACGAAGTCGGGATTTTCGAGGTCTGAGGAGATGAGGCGGCCGGCGTAGAGCTCCTTCTGCATGCGGCGCACGTTGCCGTAAGCGCCGTCGTTGAAGATGACCGAAACGGTGTTGATGCCATGCTGGACGGCGGTGGCCAGTTCCATCGCACAGTAAAGGAAGCCGCCGTCGCCGGCGATGGAGAGGACCGGGCGGTCGGGGGCGGCCACTTTTGCGCCGAGCGCGGTGGGGAAGCCCCAGCCGAGCGTGCCCTGATAGTTGGGGGTCAGGAATGTGCGGGGCTGGTATACGGGCATGGCTATGTTGCTGGCGTAGCCGACCTGCGTTAGCTCATCGACGAAGATGCCGTCATCGGGCAGGGTGTCGCGGATGGCACGGATGAAGTTGATCTGGGGTTGGAGGGAGTCGAAGAGCTGTTCCATCTCCGTGTGGAGAGCAAGCATTTCTGCGGTGCGGGAAGGGCGCTGCCGGTTGTGGCGCGCCAGGGCTGGCAGCAGGGCGCGCAGGGCATCCTGGCTGTCGGCCGCGATTGTCACGGCTGCAGGGGCCAAGAAGCTTGAATCCTGCGGCGCGATTTCGATGCGGATCAAAGACAGATGGTCCGGGCTCTTCCATTCGATTAAGGGCTTGGTCAGACGTGTGCCGATGGCGACGGCCAGGTCGGCCTGTTCCCAGAGGGGTTCGCCGGCTGCGAAGGTGTGACTGAATGGATGGCGGCTGGAGAGGATGCCGCGCCCGCGACCGCTGGCGATGACGGGGGCCTGGAGGGCTTCGGCCAGTGCGCGGACCTCTTCGCCGGCGTCTGTTGCGCCGCCACCGACGAATATCACGGGGTTGCGCGCCTTGCCCATGAGCCGGGCTGCCTCTTCGATGGTGTCGGCGTCCACTGCTGGCCGGCGCACGGTGAGGGGCGGTGGGCTGTCGCTCATTTCCGCCTTGCCGGCAAGGACGTTCAGAGGCACTTCCAGCCCTACGGGCCTTGGGCGGCCTGAACGCATTTCACTGAGCGCGGTAGCCAACAGTTGGGGGAGTTCGCCGGGGCTTTCGGCGCGGCGCGCCCACTTGGTCAGCGAACGCATAACTGTCAGCTGATCGGGGATCTCGTGCAACATTCCGTAGCCGCGGCCGATCTGGTCCTGGTGGATCTGGCCGGCGAGGCAGAGTACGGGCGCATTGGTGGCGTAGGCGGTTGCGAGCGCGGCGGTGGTGTTGAGAAAACCGGGGCCGGGCACGACGACATAGACGCCGGTCTTGCCGGAGGCGAGGGCGTAGCCGAGGGCCATGTAGGCTGCGCCCTGCTCATGGCGGGTATGGATGGCGCGTATCTGGTCGCCGGCATCGTAGACGGCGTTGTAGAAGTGGTCATTCTGTACACCGGGCAGGCCGAAAATCGTGTCGATGCCGTGGGAGAGGAGGCCGTGGACAAGCGCTTCGCCGCCGGTACGGATGGTGTTCATCGGCTGCGGAACTGCGGAACGGCAGTAGTCAGTAGTCAGTGGTTAGTGGTCAGAGGGGGAATCGGGTTGATCGGCCTTGTTGCGGGCGCGTTTAATTTGTGCCGCCTCTATTTGGCTTTGGCTGCGGTGTACGTTGAGCGCTATATGTTCAGGGCCGGCGCGCGGCGGGGGGGCGCGAATTGGAGCTCGTTGAGCTCGACGGCCTCCTTTCGGTAGACCTGGACGCGGTAGGAGCCGGTGTCGGGCACGTACATAAGACCGTCCTCGCTGACGATGACGGACTGCGGCCAGCGCAGCAGCTTCTGGATTTCGAGCTTGGCCATGTCGCGCAGGCGGTTGGGGTAGGCGTTGGTCATCATGTAGGAGATGGCCACCTTGGAGAGGGTGGCGTCGCCGATGAACTGCTGCACGTAGCGGCCCTCTTCGTTGAAGAGCTGGACGCGGTTGTTGCCGCGGTCGACGACGTAGATATCGCCGTGGCGGTCGACGTCGACGCCACTGGGGCGGTTGAACTGGCCGTCGCCGCAGCCGGACTCGCCGAAGGCCATTTTGAAGTCGCCGTCAGCGCCGAATTTCTGGACGCGGTCGTTGCGCCAGTCGGCGACGTAGACGTCGCCCACTTCGTCGACGGCGATGCCCCAAGGCATGTTGAACTCGCCCTCGCCGCAGCCGTAGCTGCCCCAGCCGCCGAGGAGGCCGCCCTCGCGGGTGAACTTCT
>JAPPKT010000446.1 GCA_028819675.1 Caldilineaceae bacterium
TGGGCGCAACGCTTGCCCTGGTGGCGCTGATGACCGGTCAATGGCTGCTGCTGCCAGTGGTCGGGTTCGTCTTTGTCGCCGAAACGGTCTCCGTTCTGTTGCAGGTGGCGTCGGCAAAGCTTAGCCGTCGCTACCTGGGCCGCGATATCCGCCTGTTCAAGATGACTCCCATTCACCATCATTTTGAGTTGCTGGGGTGGAGTGAAACACAGGTCAAAGAGAGATTCTGGATTGTCGGTGTGCTGAGTGGCATGTTGGGGGTGGCCCTGGCACTGTGGAACGGGTGACTGCCATCTGCAACCGTTTCATGCCGGCGGCGCCTTGATTCCTGGCGGTCGGTTCTCAGTCTCTCGTAACTGCCGGGGGACAGAGCCTTGACCGCAAACCGGCTGCCGGAAGGAGAACGATACCATGATTGCCAACGCCGAAGAGTTCAACTTTGAAAAACGCAATGTCGTTATCTTGGGGATGGGCCGCCAAGGACTGGCTCTGGCCCGCTTCTTCGTCGCGGCAGGCGCAGACGTAACCATCAGCGATGTCTCGCCCGAGCAAGAGCTGGCCGAAGAGCTGGAGCAGTTGGGTGATCTGCCGGTAGCGCTTGCCCTGGGCGGTCATCCTGCCAACCTGCTGGATGACTGCGATCTGCTCTGCCTCAGCGGCGGCGTGCGGCTGCAGGCGCCGCTGGTGCAGGATGCCATTCGACGCGGCATCCCTCTGAGCAATGACAGCCTGCTCACGATGCAGCTGGCCCCCTGCGCTGTCATCGCCATCACCGGCAGCAGCGGCAAGACAACAACGACTACGCTCGTCGGCGAAATGTTGCAAGCGACCGTTGAGGACGCCCGTACCGTCCATGTCGGCGGCAACATCGGCAGGCCGCTGCTGGACCGCCTCGGCGAGATCCGGGAAGATGACATGATGGTGCTGGAGTTGAGCAGCTTTCAGCTTGAGCTGTTCGACCCGAAAGTCGCTTATGGATCGCTCGACCAGCTCGGCCCGGACGTGGCCGCTATTCTCAATATAACGCCCAATCATCTGGACCGGCATCCATCGATGGCCGACTATGTCCTGGCGAAGTCCAACCTCCTGCGTCATCTGAAGCAGGCCAGCGTAGTGGTCCTTAACGTCGATGATCCGGTCGCCAGCCGTATGGCCGGTTGGGATGATGTCGCTGGGCCGGTCCCGACCGAATGGGAACTGGACTCCCTCCTGGCGCAATGCCGTTCCGTCCTAGGCAAAAGCCGACGGATCATACCCTTTTCGACCTCCGCCAGCCGGGTCCAGCGCACATCGCTGCACAGTTCCGAGACCCGGCCGCGGCCCGCCGCAGGCGCCTGGGCATCCGAAACGACCGAAGACCTGCTTTTCGAAGGCCGCCCATTCTGCCGCCGTCCCGAAGTACGGCTGCGCGGCGAGCACAATATCTCCAACCTGCTGGCCGCGGCCGCCGTCAGCGGCGCGGCCGGCGCATCCGAACAGGCGATGGGGCGCGTTGCCCGCTCCTTTGCCGGCGTTCCGCACAGACTGGAGGAGATGCGGCCCAAGGACAACGTCGTATGGATCAATGACAGCATCGCAACCGCGCCCGAGCGGGCCGTGGCCGGGCTCCAGGTCTTTCCCCCGGGCGCGCAGACGCTTATTCTCCTGGCCGGAGGCAAAGACAAGAATCTGCCTTGGGATACCTTCGCCGACGAGGTCCTGGACCGGGTCCAATGCCTGATCGGGTTCGGAGAAGCGGGGTCGATGATCGCCGACAAGGTCAGGGAACGGGCCTCGTTCCGGCGCATCTCCGCCCCCTGCTGCGCCGTCGTAAAGCGTCTCGACGAGGCCGTCGTCCTGGCAAAACAGACAGCGACGCCCGGTACGGTGGTGCTCTTTTCCCCGGGTGGCACCAGTTACGATGCTTACAAAGATTTCGAACAACGCGGGGACCATTTCCGCAACCTGGTGGCCCGTGGCTAGCGGCAGCCGCGCTCTGCCGGCCTCCTGCACGTTGCCGCAGAAGTTAAAGGAATGATAATGGCGCTTCAGGTCAGTCAAGCCAAACAGATCGGTAGGTTCGGGACCAGTGTCGATTGGGCGCTGGCCACCGTCCTGACCTGCCTGATTCTGTTCGGGTCTGTCATGGTCTTCAGCGCCAGCTATCCCTGGGCGCTGGAAAACCAGGTATCCCCCTTCTATTACGTACTGCTGCAGCTCCGTTGGCTGGGGGTCGGCCTGGTGGCGCTGGTCGGCGCCGCAATTGTCCCCTACCGCATCTGGGAGCGGTGGAGCATACCACTGATGGCCATAGGGCTGATCTCCCTGATTGCAGTCATCTTTCTGGGCGAAAGCCGATTCGGCGCAACCCGTGCCTTCCCTGGCGGCCGCGTTCAGCCGAGTGAGCCGGTGAAAGTGATCGTACTCATCTACATTAGTACCTGGCTGGCCAGCAAAGGCGACCGAATCAAAGATATAAACTACGGCCTGATTCCCTTCGGCGTGCTCATGGGAATCGTGACGGGGCTCATCGTGGCCCAACCGGATATCAGTACCACGATTCTGATTGTTGCCACCGCGCTGATCATCTTCTTTCTCGCCGGCGCCGAACTGAAACAGCTTATCCTGGGCGGGTTTGTGGCCGCCGTCACCTTCTGGCTGGTGATCACCCGCAACAGCTATGCCAGCCGCCGTGTCAGTGCACTGCTCGAATCGATCCAGTCTCCCCTGAACAGTTCCGAATGGCAGATCCGCGAAGCCAGCCAGGCCATCGTCAAAGGAGGCCCGCTTGGCGTGGGGCTGGGCAACAGCACCGAAAAGTTGCCCGGAAATCTGCCCCTGAGTTGGTCGGACAATATCTTTGCAGTCATCGGCGAGGAGATGGGGTTGCTGGGCACGCTGCTGGTGATTCTGCTCTTCACGCTCTTTGTCTATCGCGGTCTGCGCATCGCCAGTGAATCGACCGACATTTTCGGCTCTCTTCTGGCGGTGGGAATCACCGCCCTCATCATCCTGCAGGCCATTATTCACATCGCGGTCGCGGTGGCCGTCGCGCCCCCCACCGGCGTAACACTGCCGTTTGTCAGCTTTGGCGGCAGTTCTCTGGTTACGTCCATGGGTGCTGCCGGCATACTGCTGAACATCAGCCGATATCGCGGTCTGCCTCCGCCTGCCG
This sequence comes from Caldilineaceae bacterium, assembly GCA_028819675.1. The sequence goes on from JAPPKT010000446.1 coordinate 3,155, forward strand.
CGCCCCGTCGCGGCGAAGCCGGCGGCCACCGTCACCGCACGGCGGGCGACCGAATACGCGGCGGCCTGGCCAGCGCTTTTGGCTCAAAAAAATCCGGGGCATCCTCTGGCCCCCCAGGGCAGACAGCCCATGCGCCTTCTAATTTCGGGTGGTGGAACCGGAGGACACGTATATCCGGCTCTCGCCGTCGTCGAACAACTGCGAATCAACGCTCTGA
>JAPPKT010000023.1 GCA_028819675.1 Caldilineaceae bacterium
GCTCTCTGTGCCGTTCCTGCCGCCACAACTCTTGCAGTATTCCCCGAACATCCTGACCCACCGCGCCGCCCCCAGCCCAGAGACCATCCCAGAACCGGCGGCCGGTGAGCAGCGTCAGCCCCGACAGCGCCACCACAAGAATCACCATCCACGCGCCCCAGCCGGGCAACCCACCCGCCAACGCATTCGCGAAGAAGAGTCCAAGCGCCCCGCCCGCGCCCCCATCGAGGACGCGCGCCGCCCGCGTCAAAGGCGGCAGAAACAGCGTTATGGCGGCAATGTATGCCAGAAAGATCAAAAGCAGGCCCGTCGGCACCCGCCAGGGTAGGATCGGCAGTTCGCTGTTCGACCGGCCTCCGTCGCGGGACGATGAGGAGCGGCGTTTCGGCCCTTCGATGGCGCGCAGGACCAGCCACAGGCCAAGGAAGCCGGTCAGCAAAGGTACGCCGGCCACGCCGTCACCGGTGGTATAACGCAGGAGATCGATCCACAACCCTGTAACACTGCCGCGCGAATCAGTCAGCAGGCTCAACAGCGTAAAGACCGATATCAACACCAGGCTGAGGCCGACAACCTCCACGCGGGCGATCGCGGCCAACCCGGCCAAAAACTGTTTCTGTGGGGTGGCTTTCTTCTTCGTACGCCTCTTGGTTGCCATATCAGAAGTCAAAGGTCGCGGCTCGTGGCCGGAAATCGCACCAGCCACTGTAGGTCCAATAGCCCATTACACTGCTCGCAAGGAGAGAACAAACGTTCCCAACACAGTATACCAATGAACTCCGAATTCACCAATCAGTTTCTAGTGGATAGACGCTCTGAAACTCGACGTTTTGCCCGCGCTTTGCAACCGAATGATCGGCGTCTTCCCATCGCCACAGGATCTACCTCCTTGCCGTTTCCGAAAAGGGTGGGCATCAGGTTCAATTGAGTCGGGGAGAAGATCGCTCGAAACAGGAAAAAATCAGGCCGCCGGTCGGTAAAATCGCACTGTTCTCGCGCAATTCTCGTGACCGGCGGCCATCATCTGCGTCAAACCCTGAAAACTATCTCCGTGGCCCTTCGTGGATAGACCAGATCTTGCTCCTATGACTTTCAGTTCAGAAAAATGTCTACGGGCTCCGGTCTGAACGCGCACCTGCTACCAAGACTGCCTGCCGCCTGCTCCCTACACCTGGATCACCACCGGCAGGATCATCGGCCGCCGTCCCATCTCATTGCTGCAGAAGCTGGCCAGGGCATTGCGTATGCGCCGCGAGAGCACCGTGGGCGTCGCCTTGCCTTTGACCTCGTTTCGCACGATCTCCTCCGCCCGCAGAATCAACCCCTCGTTGTCCCGGATATATACAAACCCGCGACTGATAATCTCCGGACCGTAAAGGATCGAGCCGTCGAACTCGTCCAGCGCTACGATACACACGAGAAAGCCGTCGCTTCCCAGATGGCGCCGGTCGCGCAGCACGACGCTGCCGATGTCGCCCACGCCCAACCCGTCGACAAAAACGTGGTTGGCGCTCACGTGCTCGCCCAACCGCGCCTCGACCGCATCGCTTTCTTCCTCGAAATGGCCGAACTCGACCACCTGTCCGTCTTCGACGACGAAGACGTTCTCCGGCGCAATCCCGGCCTCCTCCGCCAGCTCTCCATGCAGGACAAGATGCCGGTATGCACCATGCACAGGGATGAAATAGCGCGGTCGCACCAGCTCCAGCATCCGGCGGTAGTCCGCCTTGCCGCCGTGTCCGCTCACGTGTACATCGTCCGACAGTTCGTGATAGAAGACCCGCGCCCCGCGCCGGTACAGATTGTCCACAGTGCGGTTGAACAGCTCCTCGTTGCCCGGGATCGGTGTCGCGCTCAGCACAACAGTGTCCCCCTTGCGCAGACTGATCTGACGCTGGTCCCCGATGCTCATGCGCACCATGGCGCTGGTCGGCTCTCCCTGGCTGCCGGTGGCGATGATCGTCACCTGGTGGGAGGGCAGCTCTTCCATCTCTTTGGCCGTCAGAAGCTCGTCCTGCCGGATATCGAGGTAGCCGAGACCGATCGCGATCTTCACGTTATTGATCATCGAGCGCCCGATCATCCCGACCCGCCGTCCATGCTTGCGCGAGATCGTGATGATCTGCTGCACGCGGCTGATGTTGCTGGCAAAAGTCGCCAGAATCACCCGCCCATCCACCTGCGAGAAGATACTGTCAAGTGTTTCCTCGACCTTCGTTTCGCTGGGCGTACTGCCTTCCGTCTCAATGTTCGTGCTGTCCCCCAGCAGCAGCAGCACACCCTCGTCGCCCCAGCGCTCCAGCTTGTCCACCTCGGTCAACTTGCCGTCCACCGGCGTATCGTCGAACTTGTAATCGCTCGTGAGGATCACCCGGCCCGCCGGCGTGGAAACACTGACCCCCACACTGTCCGGGAAGCTGTGGCACGTATGGAAGAACTCCACTGTGAACGGTTCCAGCGCGATCACGTCACTTTCCGTCACCGTGTGCAGTTCCGTCTGCGCCAGCAGGCCATGCTCCGACAGCTTGCCCTGAAGCAGACCCCTCGTCAGCGCCGTGGCGTAGACCGGCGCATCCAGACCCTGGTCGATCAGGTAGGGCAACGCGCCGATATGGTCCTCATGTCCGTGCGTCAGCACGATGCCGCGAATCCAGTCCAACCGGTCCAGCAGATACTCGGACTCCGGGATCACCACATCCACGCCGTGCATATCGCTGTCCGGGAACATCAGGCCGGCGTCAACAATGAGGATGTTTTCGCCGGACTCCAGTACCATCATGTTTTTTCCGATTCCACCAAGTCCTCCCAGCGGAATCACCCGCAGTTGCGTCGTGTCGATGTCGTCCTCTGAAGGACGGTCCGTTTCAATAAGTGCTACATCTGTTTGATCCATTCGATCTCTCCTTTGCAAGGCAATGCAGACAAAACGCCTGCTTTACCGGGAATCTCGTCTAACACAAAAACGCCGGGCAGCAACAGCTCCCAGCGCGAAAAAGAGTCTCTAATCTATGAAAGTTCAACATATACGCGCAGGGCGAGCAGAGAACGAAATAAAGGGGAAGCCCTTCATCGTTCACCCTTCGGCCACCCTGAATTGCACAAACGCCCGCGTCGGCGGCCAAACTCGCTCCTCAGATTCAGTTATTCCCCTCCATTGTACCTGTGAATGGCCCGTTTGTCTACTTTTTACCGCAACGCGGTGCATCCCAATATTGGGGCGAACTTTCCCATGCCTCCGGTAGCAGCGCAGCCGCACCCATCTCGCGCTCAACCCTGAAACAGGGGTAGCGCCGTCTCTATCCCCTGGCCCCCAGCCCCTAACCCCTGCAGTTTTGGGCGGTCGGGCCTATTCGGCCCTCCCTTGTGCGG
>JAPPKT010000388.1 GCA_028819675.1 Caldilineaceae bacterium
TGGACGGGTTTGAGCCGAATGTTCCCGGTGAAGTTGAGGATGACGTGCTGCGGCGTTATCTGTGCATCCACTTTCCGCACAAGATATCGGAGACAATGCTGGGCTATCTTGGTCACCGGCATATTGCGGAGGTGCTGACGCAGGTTATCGGGCCGAATGTGAAGTGTATGCAGTCGATGTTGTTCATCAAGGCGACGGGGAAGCCGGGGCAGGCGTGGCACCAGGACGAGTTCTTCATTCCGACACGCGACAGGACGCTTACCGGTGCGTGGATTGCGCTGGACGATGCGACGGTGGAGAACGGGTGCCTGTGGGTTATTCCGGGCTCGCACAAGCGGGGCATTATCTGGCCGCAGCATGACCATGACGATCCGCGCTTCGACTGCGCGGGCGAGGCGTACGGATTCCCTTATGGGGATGAGGACTCGATCCCGGTGGAGGTGAAGGCGGGGGCGCTGGTCTTTTTCAACGGCTATCTGCTGCACCGCTCGTTCCCGAACCGGGCGCAGAGCGGGTACCGGCGGGTGCTGGTGAACCATTACATGAGCGCGGAGTCTTTTCTGCCGTGGCGGAGTCCGAAGGAAACGGAGCACATGGCGACGGCCGACTACCGGGACATTGTGATGATCGCTGGCGAGGACCCGTACCCGTGGAAGGGGTCCGAGGAGCTGGCGTTGCCGAAGGTGAGGCCTAGCGGTGAGGGCGGCTGCGAGAACTGGCGCAGATACCCCAAACGTGAAAAGCTACCCTTCTTTAAAGATGGATTCCGCCCTGGAGATGCGCCTGAAGATGACGACTGATCTTTGTTTTGGCGACGGGAGGGAGCTGGCCGCGGGCATCCGCAGTGGGGAATTCTCCAGTGTGGAGGTGACGGCGGCGCACATTGCGCAGATCGAGCGGGTGAACCCGGCTGTCAACGCGGTGGTGACGTTTTTGCCGGAGCAGGCGCTGGCAGGTGCGAAGGCGGCTGACGAGGCGCTGGCGCGTGGCGAAGAGGTCGGGCCGCTGCACGGTCTGCCGATGCTGCACAAGGACACGACGGACACGGCGGGCATTCGCACGACGTACGGTTCGCCGATCCACAAGGACAATGTGCCGGAGCAGAGCCAGCTGATCATCGAGCGGCTGCATGCGGCGGGCGCGATCCCGATGGGCAAGACGAACGTGCCGGAGTTCGGGGCGGGTTCGCAGTCGTTTAACCCGGTGTTCGGGGCGACGGGCAATCCGTACGACCCGACGAAGACGTGCGGGGGTTCGAGCGGCGGGCAGGCGGTGGCGCTGGCGTGCGGGATGACGCCGCTGGCGGACGGGAGCGACATGGGCGGCTCGCTGCGCAACCCGGGGAACTTCTGCAACGTGGTCGGCTTCCGGGTTTCGCCGGGGCGGGTGCCGGTGTGGCCGAGCTTGACGGCGTGGTCGGGTCTGTCGGTGCAGGGGCCGATGGGGCGGACGGTGGCGGACGTAGCTTTTCTGCTGAGTGTGATCGCGGGGCCGGATGCGCGTTCACCGATCGCGCAGTCGGAGCCGGGCAGCGTTTTCGCCCGGCCTTTGGAACGCGATTTCAGCGGGGTGCGTATCGCTTACAGCGCGGACCTGGGGGGCGAGTTTCCGGTTGATCCGCGGGTGCGGGAGGCGATCGAGGGGCAGCTGGCGGCGTTCAGCGGGCTTGGCTGCGAGGTGGCAGATTTCAGCGGCGCGGGCGCGACGCGGGAGCGGGGTGACGGGCCGGGATTGCCGGACTTCGGCGACGCGGACGAGATTTTCAAGATTATGCGGGCGTGGAGTTTCCATCATTCGCACGGGCCGCTGCTGGCAGAGCACCGTCACCAGATGAAGGACACGATCATCTGGAACGTCGAGCAGGGGGCGCACCTGACCGGCGCGGACCTGGGGCGGGCGGAGGAGATGCGCACGAATTTGTACCATGCGATGCGCCATTTTATGGAGACGTATGAGTTTCTGCTGTTGCCGGTCAACCAGGTGCCGCCATTTTCGGTAGACGTGCCGTATCCGATGGCTATCGACAGCGGGGACGGAATGGTCGAGATGGAGACTTATATCGACTGGATGAAGTCGTGCTACTACATTACGGTGACCGGTCATCCGGCGATTTCGGTGCCATGCGGGTTTACGCCTGAGGGGCTGCCAGTGGGCGTGCAGATTGTGGGGCGGCACCGGGATGATTTTGGCGTGCTGCAGATGGCGCATGCGTTTGAGCAGGCGACAGACGTCGGCGAACGCAGGCCGCCGGTGGTTAGTGGTTAGTGGTTAGTGGTCAGTGGCTGGCTTTGGTCGACAGCGGGCTGTTTGGGGGTGAGGAGGAGGCGCGCAACATGAATTGGCCTGAGCATCAGCGCACCTGGACCGTTGCGGAGGCGCAATCGCGGCTTAGCGAAATCCTGCGGCTCGCTGAGGAAGAGGGGCCACAACATATCGGCGCGGACAGGCCATTCGTCGTCGTGCCTGCCGAAAGGTGGTACGCCCACGAACAGCCCCATGGGTTGCCCCATCAGCAGGGTCGTATACCTATGGGAAAGTGGCTGGTGGAAAACATGCCGCGCGGGATTGACCTTGAACTCCCCAGTCGGCGCGAACCCGAATTCGACACTCCGTGGGGATCCTCGTGAAGACTCTCACGTAAGTCGACATCGTGCAGAGCGCTGCCGACAGGTCGAGTACGACCGGCTGGGCCGTCTAAAACGGTCCGGATGTCGGCCCCCGAGATTGCGAACGCAGACCGCCCCGGCCAAGGCCAAGTCGTACCGGGACAGCCCTTGCGCGACGCCCTCGCCGAACGTCACCATAGTCTTCTCATTTCGGCCTCCTCCGTCTGCGACGACATTGCAGCCATTGCTGGAGCATTTGACTAAGGCCGCGAATTGTTCAACCCCTGGCCCGACGTCACCGGCGAAGCCCGGGAAAACTCGCGCAAGTCCACAGTGGCTAGGAGTTTTCAATCGAGGAGGGTAGGGCGACCACCAGGGCACCCATAAGGGGTGCCCCCACGGGGGAATTCGGCAGGTTGGCCCATTTGAGGACGGCGGGCCCGGGCACCCACAAGGGGTGCCCCTACGTGGGGATGGCTGGTTGAAATGGATTGATAGCGACCTCTAGTCGGTAGGCTTTGTCAGGCCCCAGATGCGGGCGGCGGTTCCTCCTAGTATTCTCTCTTTGTCATCATCACGAAGAAACGGCAGGCCTTCCTGGATCAGGCGCAGTTCCTGGGCCAGAGAGGGCCAGTTGTGTTTGGCGCGATGGTGGGCGGGGTAGCCTGTGCCCCAGATGATACGCTCGGCGCCGAAGGCTGAGAAGGTGCGGATTATGAAGGGGTGCACGTCGGAGTAGGGGTAGTCCTGGTCGGAGTGGCC
>JAPPKT010000479.1 GCA_028819675.1 Caldilineaceae bacterium
ACCGCATCACCTGCTATCATTCGAACAACCCCTACCCGGGCAGCGAGTATCAGCGATGGCATCGGGACGCGGGTATCTCCAAACTTGTGCCCCACGTCGGGCTCGAGGTCTGCCCGCATTTCGGTGTGAAGTTCCCCCTGGTGGACACGTATGAGGAGAATGGGAGCTTCGAGATTCTGCCGTGTACGCAGTATCTCGCCGACCCGGAGATGGAGACAAGGTACGATGAGATTCTGAAGGCCGGGGATTTCCCCACCCGGCGGCGTCTTAATCTGAAAAAGGGTACGCTGTGGATTCAGGACCCGCGCACGCTGCACCGCGGCACCCCCAACCGCTCGGACCATGCGCGGCCGGAGCTGGTGATCTGTTACTCGCTGCCCTGGTTCGGTCAGCGCGTGCCGATTGAGATGACGCAGGCGGAGTACGACAAGATTTCGGGGAGAGGCCGCAGACTGCATGCTACCTGTCGGGTCATTTAGGGCTCTCTGATGTTTATGTGAACTGAGATCTGCCAGGGCAAGATCTGTTTTTTTCCGCGGAGGGCTGCGGAGAGCACCTTTGTTGTCCACGAAGGGCCACGAAAAACACCGCTTCTGGGATTTCGGAGAGATATGAGGGTCAGATCGGGAAACGGCTTCTTGTGAAGAGGAAGAAGGGGATGCAGCCATGGAATTCAGTCGCGATCAGTTTCTGGAAGAGGGGTACGTGATTCTGCGGGGCGTCATTCCGCCGCAAGAGCTGGACGGGCTGCGGCGGGCCTATGAAGAGCTCGTCGAGCGACAGAAGGTGATCTGGGCGAGGGAGCGGGGGCCGGACGACCCGCCGGGCGGTGTGTGGGAGACGCACGCGCAGCCGCGCCTGAATCTGGGGGCGCTGGCCTGCCAGATCGATGAGCAGACCGTAGGTGCGGTCGAGATCTGGCTGCATGAGAACACGCAGGGGGTCAGCAGTCGCTTGCTGGGCGTGGAGGACGCGGCTGTGACCGAGATGATGCTGATGTGCAACCCGGTTCGCGACCACGAGACGGGCGGTCATCGCGGCTGGCACCGCGATTTCTATCCGCCGCATACGGCGCCGCTGCAAGGCTACGCCGACGATATTCTGGAAAACGGGCCGCGCTATGTGCAATGGAATCTGCCGTTGTACGACGACAACGTTCTCTGGGTCGTACCCGGCAGCCACAATCGTCTCAACACGGACGAGGAGAACGCGGCGATGAACGCGGATGCACGTACGCCTGTGCCAGGCGCGGTCCAGACTCATCTGGCGGCGGGTGACGGCGCGGCCTATATTCTGCCGCTTCTGCACTGGGGCAGCCGTTATAATGCCAAGATGCGGCGCACGATCCATGGCGGTTTTTCGGAGTACACGACGCACAAGGAGCTACCCTACTTTGAACATCTGTCTCCTGAGTCGCAGGAATCATTCCAGCGCTGGAATGAGCGCAGCACGCGGGCGTTCGAACGGACCGAGGCGGCGCTGCGGGCGGTCGTCGACGGTGACGGCGCCGCGTACAAGGCCGCTCTGGACCGGCTCCATCCGGGACGCGGCGACAAGGGCAGGTTGCTCTCAACAATTTTTCTGAGCAAGAGCGCCAAGCGAATTCATCAGCTCAAGAGCCCGGATTTCGACAGCCTGCCCGAGCAGGAGCGGAATTGGGCGACGGGCATACATCCCATGACCCTCCAGTGGGGCAGGCCGCTGGCCGATCAGTTCAGCGATCAGGAGGCGGACGTCCTGTGGGCGCGCTTCAAGTTCGTCGACGATCTGCTGCAGGCGGAGGAAGACCAGTGGACGCCCGGGTTTCAGGGTGAGGAGACGCGATACTATTTCGACCAGGTGCCGGCAGATCTCAGTGTTGAGGCGTTTCTCGCCACTTTCTGAGCCGGGTCGGGCCTTCAGGCATCACATTCAAGGCAGTATGCGTGGCGCTGTTTGATGGCGGCGCCGGTTGCCGTGCGAAGGAGCCTTAACGTGGGAAACAAGCCAGTCAGAATCGGGTTGATCGGTACCGGCATGGTCGCACAGGTGATGCACTTGCCGCATCTGTCGGAATTGCCGGAATTGTTCGAGGTTGCGGCACTGTGTGACCTGTCCCCCGGTACGGTGCGGGCTGTGGGCGCGAAGTACGGGATCCGGCGCACATTTTCCGACTATCGTGAAATGCTGGAACGCGCCGATCTGGATGCGGTGATGGTGTTGACGCAGGACCATGCCCAACCGGCGACGGACGCATTGCGAGCGGGAAAGCATGTCTTCATTGAGAAGCCGATGTGCCACAATCTGGATGAGGCCGATGAACTCCTGGACGCGCAGGCGCAGAGCGGTTGTGTGGCCCAGCTCGGCCATCACAAAATATACGATCCCGGTTATGTGGCAGGGCGAGAGCGCATCCAGCAAATGCAAAGCCCCCATCTTATCCGCCTTTACGACATCAACGGCCCCAACGACCTGTTTCTGGAGCACTATGACATTGTGCGCGTCGATGACGTTGATGTCGCCGAGAAGGAGAGGATGGGGCGGCTCCGCCACGAGGGGCTACAGCGTGCCATTGGCGTCCAACCCGAAGCGGTCATGCACGCCTACGGCAAGATGCTGGGTCTGTCGATTCACGACATCTATATTTTGGACGCAGCTTTCGGGCTGCCGGAGCGGGTTGTTTCGACCGAGATTTGGAATGGGGGCGGGGCGTTTGTCTCGATCCTGGCCTATCCGAACAATTTGCGTTGTATACTGGACACCGCCGGTGTCCGCGACCTGCGGCTCTTCGACGAGACGATGACGGTTTATTCGCCGGACAGTATCGTATCGATCGTGTTTCCCAGTCCGTTTCTGAAGAACGCGGCCACGGTGGTCGAGGAGTGGAGGATGGATGGGACAGAGTTCCGCGAGTCGACGATCACTGCTTCATACGAGGAGGCGTTCAAGCTGGAGCTGGTTCATTTTCACGATTGTATTGTGAATGGAAAGACGCCGCGTACGCCTGCGTCTGGTGGACGTGCGCAGATTGCGTTGTTGATCGATATGATAAAGGCTTACCGCCTGTAGGAATCGATGTGAAGCGCAGCCCGGTGTCGGGGCAATAGTCTCCAAGGTCCTCCACTGGGAACTGAGCATAGCCAAGGCGCGGGCCATGCTGGGCTACAATCCGACCAGGGACGTTTTTCAGATGGTTGACGAAGGCTGGGCGAAGAAGTCCTGAGGGGCGACCCTTAAGGGAGAGAGTTCCTTACGCCGACACTCTCTCGATGCTGTATTCCACACCGACCAAAGCCGAAAAGCGAGAATTGGATAAAAGGGTTTGCGGACCGGCTACGAGTGCGCCGTCTGTGGGACGGGTGCGTCCAGGGTGCCGGCGAGGTCC
>JAPPKT010000405.1 GCA_028819675.1 Caldilineaceae bacterium
TGCCGATAATGAGGTTAAGGAAGATGACCGGGCTGATCAGCGGGACCGTGATTCTCAGAAAGCGGCGGAAATTGGTGGCGCCGTCGATCGATGCCGCCTCCAGCAGTTCTTCGGACACGCCCTGCAGAGCGGCCAGAAAGATCACCATCTGCTGCCCCACCGACCACAGGCTCATCAGGATCAGCGCCGGCTTGACGATCTGCGGATCCCACAGCCAGTTGACGGGCGAGATCCCCACCAGACGCAGCAGCGAGTTGATCAGGCCGAAGTCGAAGTTGAAGATCCAGACCCACAGGAAGACGTTGGCGACCGCCGGCGTGACCGTGGGGATGTAGTAGACGGTGCGAAAGACGTTTACGTAGCGCACCTTCATGTTGAGCAGAACGGCCAGGCAGAGCGCTACGAGCAGCTGGGCGGGCACGCCGAGAAAGGCGAAGTAGGTGGTGTTGTACAGCGAGGTGTAGAAGAGATCGTCCTGGAAGATCTTGTCGTAATTCTGGAAACCGACCCATTTGGCGTCACCGAAGCCGGAGTACTTGGTAAGCGACAGGTAGCCGGAGGCCAACATGGGGCCGACGATAAACGCCAGGAAGCCGATAATCCATGGCGCCAGGAACAGATAGCCGGCGATGTTATCGGCTTTGACCTTGCGCGACCATCTCGGTTTTTGGGTCTGAACAGGGCTGCTCACCCCCACCTGTACGGCGTCTGCCATGGGCCGCTCCCCGCATTAAAAGACAGATAGTGGTCAGTGGTTCTTACTGCCCACCGACCACTATCCACTGATCACGATTTACAGTCCGGCTTCCTGGATCTCTACTTCCACTTCGGCGATGATGGCATCGACTTCGGCGGCGACGTCGTCCATCGCCTCCTGGGCCGTGGCATCACCGAGGATGATGCGGTCTTTGGCCGCCTGGATCAGGTTGTCCATCTCCTGCTGGCGCGGCAGGTGCGAGAAGGCGCGGATGTTGTTGAAGGAGTCTTCCCACATCTCCGCCGTCTCCAGGCTCGGCTCGAGGCTGCCCAGCCATGCTTCGCTCTCGGCATGGCGCTTGACCATCGGTGAGGTCCAGCGCTCGCGGATGATGCGGAATTGGGCGTCGTCCGAGATCAGGTACTGGCACATCGCCCAGGACTCGTCCACGTGGTCGGTCTGGAGGTAGATGCCGTGGGAGTTGGTGGCGTTGCGCACTTCGCGGTTGCCGTTCCACAGCGTGTTGAGCGGCACAAGCTGCATCTCCGACATGACGTCTTCGGGGATGAACTGCGCCTGGCCGCCGAGGACGAACTGCGCGCCCGGCCACTGCATGCACAGACGCCGCTGTCCCATCATCGCGACCCAGCCGCCGGGGATATTGCTCTCGGCGGGGGTGGGCGCCCAACCTCTGGCCACGGCGCCGGTCATGTATTCCCAGGCCTCGATCGCCTTGGGGCTGTTGAAGGCGGACGCGGTCTCGTCCGCATTCCACACGGTGGCGTCGTTGCCCCAGATCCAGACGCACTGCATGCGGATCGTGCCGCCGCCGGGCAGGGCGCAGCCGTAAACGCGATCTTCGCCCTCGCCGCCGCTGACGGCGTCCATGGTGTTGTCGAAGGCATCGATGTCCCACTTGCCTTCCGCCCACAGCTCGGCCGGGTCGTCCATGCCGGCCTCGGCGACCATGCTGCGGTTGTAGAGCATGATGGTCGGGTTGTCGGAGCGGGGAATGGCCCAGCGCTTTCCGCGCCAGACGTTGTAGTCCCAGGCCTTGGTCATCTCGTCGTCGCCGACGCCGAGGGTGGGCATCAGCTCATCCAGCGGCATGAGCGCGCCGCGCATCGCCATGGTGGCGTTGTGCATGGGATGCACGTCGAGCAGGTCGCCGACCGTGCCGCCGGCCAGGCCGGTGAGGACCTTGGGTTCGTAGTCGCGGTGCGGGATGATGAGCGAGGATACGGTGACGCCGGGGTTGATCTCCTCGTACTCGGCCATCAGCGTGTCCCACAGCCCTTCAGAGCGGGCCATCGGCTGGTTGACCCAGAACTCGATGGTCACCTCTTCCATTGCCGGTGCGCCTCCTCCGTCGTCTCCCGCCGTGGGTGCGGCAGCAGGCGCGCAGGCGGCGATCAGGGCGCCGACAGATGTTGCGGTTGCCACGTGCATGAAGTCACGTCGGCTCATTGCGCGTTGTGTCATTTTGCGTCGCTCCTTTGAATGGTGATGTGGAAACCAAGAATGGACCATCACAGACAGACTGCTCGAAGAACGTGTGTAGCGCAACCGATGGCGGTTGCAGGCAGTTATGAGGACTTGCGTGAAACAAGATGGGGCACTGCGGGTGAAGATAACACGGGTTCGGGATAGTGTCAATCGGTTTTTTTGGGCAGGGACTGCGCTGCCGCTGGAGGTGCCGAGCCGCATGGTGGTCAATCCTCTATTAACGTTACTTGAATAGTGGATTGTGCTATTAAAGTTTGGGCCTTGAAACTTTAATAGTGAGGTGATTGTGGGGGACTATTGAGTGGATGGCGCCAATCAACCGCGTAAATGAAGACATTCGTATCACCGAAAGTCACTTGCCGGCAATCTTGTCTGCGCCTGACGCGTTGATGACACGCAAATGTTCGCTCCAGTCCGGTTCCATTTCGGGACCGTCCAGGTCGTCACAAGCCCGGAAGAACGCCATAGCATCTTCCGCTGAGGCGAAGGGTCTGGCGCGCTGCTGCGTTTCAAGGCGTGCGCGGCCGGCAGCGTGCAGCCACGCGCTCAGTGTCATGCCTTCCCGCCGTGCTTGACGAACGAAGCGTTCGCGATCTGAATCGGGGATTTCGATCTGAACTTGGGTCATCCCAATCTTTCCCTCTCAATGCAAATGTTAGGGACCCCTGAACTGCCGTCAACCGCTTGACACGCCTCTGTCGTCTTCAAGTAAGTGAACGTGGTCGGGTGTAAGGGTTCAAGTGCCGCTTACCTTACCCCAAAATACTAACGCAGGCAACGTTAACCGCTTTTTCGAATTTCCGAATCAACTAAGTTCGGCATCCAGAAGAAGCATGTCAACACAGAGCAGCTACATCACTTCTCTTCCGTCCGAACCGTTGCACTCTAAGTCTTGAGCCGCACTGTCACAGAGTTTCCCCTTTTTGGTACCTGATCAACAAACTCCTCCCAGTCCGACGTGAGACCAGAAAGATCCCCCTTGACATACTAGAACATATGTGCTAGTATGTGCAGAACATCACCTCGCGGCCCGGCAACCACCGGCCTACACCGCAGGCCAAAAGCTCGACCTAACAGCAAGGAGCGACCCATGAAAAACGACATCGCCAAGACCTCAATCGGACGTGTAGCCCTCCTTTCCTCAA
>JAPPKT010000571.1 GCA_028819675.1 Caldilineaceae bacterium
AGATCCGTCTTGGAAATAGAGTAGGAGGAGAACAAAGGACCTGCCGTCGAGTAAAGAATGATCAGCCCGAACACGATCAGCGCCGCGAGCGCAACGCGGTGACGGCGCAATCGCTGCCAGACATCCTGCCAGTAAGTACGCGTCTGCTGCTCTTGGATCAACTTGCTCGCCATGTCAATCCCCGGTTCCGAAGGACCTCAGGAGGCCCACCTTTTCTGGAGGCATGAGCGTTTTCGCTGAAACCAGGCTGTGAGCGCTCATGTGTAGACCACTCTTGGGTCGATAAAGGCGTAGAGAATGTCCGCCGCGAGGTTGAATAGGGCCACGAGAAAAGCGAATATCAGGAATACCGCCATCGCGATATTGAAATCATTGTTGATCAGCGAATCGTAGATCAGCCTTCCCATGCCCGGCCATGAAAAGATCGTCTCTGTCAGCACCGCGCCGCTGATCAGGCCGGGAATACTCAACGCAATCAGCGTCACCATGGGAATCAGTGCATTCTTGAGTGCATGGCGTACGACCACCCTGCCCTCTGCCAGACCCTTTGCGCGCGCCGTGCGCACATAGTCCTCGTGGATCACCTCCAGCATCCCCGAACGCATGTAGCGCATCCAGCTCGCCATACTGAACAGGCTGAGCACGATAACCGGCATGATGGAATAGCGCAGGACGGTAAAGATACCTACATCCTGTTCCAGCGAGTAATGGCCCCCTGGCGGCAACAGTTTCAATTGAACGGATAACAGCAGGATCAGGATCAAGCCAAACCAGAAGACCGGCATGGCGATCCCGAAGAAGGACAGAAATGAGAACAGGTAGTCCAGAAGCGAATATTGGCGCAGGGCGGTGTAGACGCCGATGGGGATCGCAACCAGCAGGCTCAGCAAGAGGCTCGAACCGGTCAGCACCAGCGTATTTAGTAGCCGGTCCGGTATGATCGAGAGAACGGGTCGGTGATAGATGCGCGAGTAGCCCATATTACCCTGCACTACCTGCCACAGCCACCTTCCGTACTGCTCATAGATCGGCCGGTCGTAGCCATACAGCTTCTTGATGTGTTCGACGTGCTCGGGCGATATGTCCGGATTGCCGGCCAGGAGTAGGTCGAGAGGATCACCCGGAGCCAGTTTCAGCATCCAGAATACGGCCACTGTGATGATCAACACTGTGGGGATCATCTGCAGAAAGCGGCGCAGGATGTACTGGCTCATGGGCGGTAAACTGTGGCGGCATCGTTTCCCGACGGACGCATGAGGACGCGGCCGCCGGCATAGTGCCAGGAGCAGAGCAGGCGGCGCCAAACCACCTGCCCTGCTCGTGAGATACGAGTCTTACTCCAGTTCCCAGGTCTCTACGTTCCAGCCGACCATCGCCTGGTCCGCAGGCTGGTAGCCTTCCAGTGCGGTGTTGACAGTCGCCACGCGCACATGCCAGTAGATCGGCAACACCGGCAACTCTTCCGCCCAAATCGCCTGCTGTTCCTGCAACAGTGCATAGCGCTTCTCCTGGTCGAGCTCGGCGTCGATCATGTCGATCAACTCCTTATTGCGCTCATTCTCTGCCCAGGTATTGCCCTCGGCAAATAGCTGGTCCAACTGCGCAGCCGATTCGCCGGGGTACCAGAAGCCGCGTGGTTCGACCCTGGCATTGAATACCCAGCGCCAGATCGCAATGCCCTCGAAATTGGGCGGATCAAAGAGTGTCTCGGAGAAAAGTAGGCGCGCCGAAACCGGTCTCACCTCGGTCGTGATGCCAATTTCTTGCCACTGCGCCTGAACCAGCGCTGAAACCTGCTCGCGCGTTCGGTCTCCCGAGATCGTAATGATGGGGATTTCCAGCAGGTTGGCGTCGCTGTCGGCCAGTTGACCGTCGGCGTTGGGCGTGTAACCGGCCTCGGCCAGTAGCCTCAGGGCCTCGTCAGGATCGTAGTTATACTGGCGAACGTCCGGGTTGTAGGCGGGATGCGCCGAATTGATCCACGAATGGGCCGGCGGTTGCTGCCCCTTGAACAGGGCTTCGTTAATGCCCTCGCGATCGATGGCGGTCAGAATGGCCTGACGCACCAGCTTGTCGCTCAAAGGCGGGCGGTTGACCTGAATCGTCGCGTGTTCCAGCCACAGCGCCGGCACAAAAATGGGGTCGACCTCAGGGGCCGATTCCATGGCGTTCGCCTGCTCCAGCGAAAGCCAGCCGTCGGTCAAATGGACCTGGCCGCTGGCGACGCTCACAGCAAGACTGTTCAGGTCGGGGATGATGCGGTAAAGGACCTCATCGATTGAAGGCTCTTCACCAACGTTGAAGTTCGGGTTGCGGACCAGGCGGATATGGCTGCCCGGCACCCATTCTTCCAGCATGTAAGGGCCGTTTACGACCGGCTTGATGGCAACCTGCTCGATGTTGCCGAAGTTTTCCCATACGTTGCCGCCTTTGGCCTTGGCCTCTTCCCACAGCGGCCGGTAAACATGCTCAGGAATCACGTGCGTGCGCACTTCCTGGTCGGGGAACAGATTGATCCCCTTGTAGTGGAGAATAGCCGTGTAGTCGTCAACGATCTCGATGCTTTCGACCGGGAAACTCTCCGAATAGTAGATGTAGTTGGGGTCCGAGGTGATCTCGAAAGCCATGGCAAGGTCATGAACGGTGATCTCCTCGCCGTCGGACCATTTCAACCCCTGCCTGAACTTGTAGGTCACCTGCATCGTCCCGGCTTCTTCGTCAACGACCCAGGTGCCGTCCGCCTGGCTGGGCAGCGACTCTAGAATCTCGGCGAAGGGCTGGTTGTCGCCGCCGAAAGCGATCGGCTTGCGCCACATGAACGACATCACGTCCGAGCCCGTGCGCGTCGAGCCCCACATGACAAATACGTTTTCCGGCTCCTGCGAGGTGCCTACGACCAGCACCTTGGGGCCCTCATCTTCCATCATTTCGCCGGCAGGCGCCGCCGCGACACAGCCGACAATGAGCAGACTGAAGATGAGAATGGCCATCCAAACTGAGTAGCGCTTCATGGCATGTTCTCCTGTTGAGAGTGATGAGATGGTTGGCAAGCTTCTGGATATAAACCGACGCAATCTATAGTGAAGGTGAGGTTGGGCTTTTGGTACCAATGCTGGATTCGCCAAGGACGGCTTGCGGAATGGTGAGGATTGTACCCCAGGCCTGGCATTCACAAGAAACGTGGGTGCCTTCGAATCAGGATATCTTCTGAATAAGGCCGTAGCGGGGTCAACTGAATTGAGAAATGATGGATGGCGAGTGATTTCTGAGTTACGGGCGGCCGTTGGGCTGCTCACATCCCCGGCGCCACCTGCAACACCGTCACCCCCATCTCTATCAACCTGTC
>JAPPKT010000070.1 GCA_028819675.1 Caldilineaceae bacterium
CCCCTCTCCTACAACCTCGCGTCGTAGCCAGTGGGTGGGCAATACGAAATTGCCGCCCCGTGTCGGCCCGCGCTACCCCCCGCCTCCTGGCAGATTCCGAAAATGTGCCGGCGCGATCAAGGCAGGCGAGGCCACTCCCATATATGCCCAACGTTCACCGCCATGACCATCGCCAGCCCGCTACAGAAATACTGGCGGTATATTCCGCCCAGACAGACCGCACACAGTACACACAGAACATGGCTTAGCAGCTACCAAAAAGCCGGATGATCAGCTGTACCCCCGGTCATAATGCGCCTGCAGACTGCGCACATCCAACTCGGCCGCCATCATCGCGCGGATGCCGTTCACCGCAGCCTGCGCCGCCGACAGCGTCGTGATCAACGGGATCTCCATGCGCGTGGCCAGCGTACGTATCCTCTGTCCGTCGGCGCGACTGTGCGGCCCCAGCGGCGTGTTGATGATCAGACCGATCTTCCCGTCCCGCATCGCGTCCAGGGTCGTATACGCTCCGTTGTCCGCACTGTGAAGAGATGCCTCCATGGTCGCGGCCTTGTTGAGCACTACCACCGGCAGCCCCACCCGCTGAATCAGCGCCGCCGTGCCCTGTGTCGCGTACAAGTCGAAACCCATGCGGCTGAAGTCGCGCGCCAGCTTGAGCGCCGCGCCCTTATCGTAGTCGTTCACCGTGATCAGCACGCCGCCGTCGACAGGCAGCCGGTAGTCCGCCCCCAATTGGCTCTTGGCAAAAGCGTGCCCGAAGTTCTGCGCATGCCCCATCACCTCACCGGTCGAGCGCATCTCCGGCCCCAGCAGCGTATCCGCGCCGCTCAGCTTCTTCCACGGCAGCACCGCCTCCTTGACGAAGAACCCCCGTACCTCAGGCTCCTCCAGCAGCCCTACCTCCTCCAGCGACTTGCCGGCCATCACCCACGCAGCCATTTTCGCCAGCGGCACGCCCGTCGCTTTGCTGACAAAGGGCACAGTGCGGCTGGCGCGCGGGTTCACCTCGATCACATACACAACATCATCCTTGATGGCGTACTGCACGTTCATCAGTCCCCGCACGCCCAGCGCCAGGCCCAGCTTCTCCGTGTACTCGCGTATGATGCTCAGATGATAGCCGCTGATCTTGTACGGCGGCAGCACACACGCGCTGTCCCCGCTGTGAATGCCCGCCTCCTCGATATGCTGCAAAATGCCCCCGATCACCACCCGCTCACCGTCGGCAACGGCATCGACGTCCACCTCGTAGGCATCCTCCAGGAACTGGTCCACCAGGATCGCAACCTCCTGGCCGCTCGTCGTCATTTCCCTGTCCACGTCCACCGCCTGCGACATGTAATGCCGCAAACTCTCCTCGTCGTCCACGACCGCCATCGCCCGCCCGCCCAGCACGTATGACGGCCGCACCACCAGCGGATAACCGATGCGGGCCGCGATCGCCAGCGCCTGCCCCGTGCCGTGCGCGATCCCGCTGTCCGGCGCCGGGATGTCCAGCTCAGCCAGCAGCGCGCTGAACCGCTCGCGGTCCTCTGCCAGCTCGATCGCCTCCGGCTGCGTGCCCACGATGGGAACGCCCGCCGCCTGCAGCCCCGCCGCCAGATTCAGCGGCGTCTGCCCACCATACTGCACCAGCACCTTCACCTGCGATCCGCCCTCAGCCTCCCGCTGATAGATATGCAGCACATCCTCCAGCGTCAGCGGCTCAAAATAGAGCCGGTCGCTCGTGTCATAATCGGTGCTCACCGTCTCCGGGTTGCAGTTGATCATCACCGTCTCGAACCCCATCTCCTGCAGCGCGAAACTGGCATGGCAGCAGCAATAATCGAACTCGATCCCCTGTCCGATCCGGTTCGGTCCGCCGCCCAGAATGATCACCTTGTCCCGCGCCGTCGGCGGCGCCTCCCCCTCACTCTCATAACTGCTGTAAAGATAAGGCGTAAACGCAGCAAACTCCGCCGCACACGTATCCACCTGGTGATAAGTCGGCACAACCCCCAGCCGCTCCCGCAACCCCCGCACATCAGCCTCGCTCAATTGAGGTGACTGAGAAGTGTTCTCTCTCTCCTCTCTCCTCTCCCCTCTCTCCTCGCCGTTTGCATTCAGAATGCGCGCAATCTGCGCATCGCTGAATCCCATCCGCTTCGCCTGCCGCATCGTCCACGCGTCCAACTGGCCCGCTCTCTCAATACCGATCTGGAAGCGCGCGATCTCCTGCATCTGCGCCACGAACCAGGGGTCGTAGATCTCAGAACATTCCCGCAGCGCCGCGTCATCCGCCAGCCGGTCCTCTGCCGACTCGTCATCGGAAACCTCCCGCTCGGCCTCCAGCAGGCGCTCGAAGACCGCAAACAGCCGGTCCCGGTTGGGAACGCGCATCAGCTCCGCGGCCGAGGCGTCGGGCGCATAACCCTTCAGCTGCCCCTTTTCGTCACGCGTCAGAGGACCCAGCCCGTCGCGCCCGATCTCCAGGCTGCGCACACCCTTCTGCAGCGCCTCCTTGAACGTGCGCCCAATCGCCATCACCTCGCCCACCGACTTCATCTGCGGCCCCAGTTCCCGGTCCACGCCGGGGAACTTCTCAAACGCCCACCGGGGAATCTTCACCACCACGTAGTCGATAGACGGCTCAAACGCCGCCACCGTCTCCTGCGTAATGTCATTCTTCAACTCATCCAGCGTATAGCCGACCGCCAGCTTCGCCGCCAGCTTCGCGATCGGGAAACCGGTCGCCTTCGAAGCCAGCGCGCTCGAACGCGACACACGCGGGTTCATCTCGATCACCACCACCCGTCCCGAATCCGGGTCCACCGCAAACTGTACGTTGCTGCCCCCCGTCTCCACGCCCACCGCCCGCATCACCAGCCGCGCCTGGTCCCGCAGCCGCTGGTACTCCTTGTCCGTCAGCGTCTGCGACGGCGCCACCGTGATGCTGTCGCCCGTGTGAACGCCCATCGGGTCCAGATTCTCGATCGAGCACACCACCACGTAATTGTCGGCGCGGTCCCGCATTACCTCTAGCTCATACTCCTTCCACCCGATCAGCGACTCCTCCACCAGGACCGTATTCACCGGGCTCTCGCGCAGCCCCCACGACACCTTTTCGTCAAACTCCTCCTGCGTAAAAACAGTACCCGCGCCGCTGCCGCCCAGCGTAAAGCTGGGTCGAATAAAAATCGGGAAGCGCCCGATAACCGTCTCGAAAATCTCCCGCGCCTCCTCAAGCGTATGCGCGATGCGGCTGCGCGGCGACTCCAGCCCCACCTCCGTCATCGCTCGCTTGAACAGGTCCCGGTCCTCCGCCACCTGCATCGCCCGCAGATTCGCCCCGA
>JAPPKT010000489.1 GCA_028819675.1 Caldilineaceae bacterium
TTGTCCACGGAGGGCCACGGAGGACCACGAAGAACAGCTTTTTTTGATCCGCGAAGGGACGCGAAGGGGCGCGAAGGACAGCGGGGGGCACAGCGTTTTGCGAAGCGGCTACGAGAGTGGGGTGACAATGAGGGCACCCACAAGGGGTGCCCCTACGGGGGGGTGGGAGGGAATTGCGACGAGAATTAGGTGGGCGGTTGGTTTGGGGTGCTGACGTCGAGTTCGGGTTGGCGGGGGCCTTCGACCCAGACTTCGCCGTCTGACCAGTTTTCCTGTTTCCAGATGGGGACAATTTCTTTGAGGCGCTCGATGGCGTAGCGGCAGGCTTCGAAGCAGCCGTCGTCGCGGTGGGGAGTGGCGACAGCGATGAGTACGGTGGGCTCTTCGATTTCGCAGCGGCCGATGCGATGGAGGATGCTGACGCCTTTGACGAGGGGCCAGCGTTCCTGGATTTCGGCGCCGATACGGGCCATCATTTTTTCGGCCATGGGGACGTAGGCTTCGTAGACGAGGAAGTCGGTCTCGCGGGCGCCGTTGCCGGTGGCGGTGGCGCCGCGTACGGTGCCGGCGAAGGTGACGACGCCGCCGCAGTCGAAACGGCTGACGCGGCTCAGGATGTCGTCCTGCGAGAGGGGTTGTTCGGTCAGTTCGAAGAGTTTTGCGGACATAGGATTGGCTCAGGTCATCGGGACGGCGGCTGGAAACCGCCGGACACGGGGGGCAGGAGGGCGACTTCATCGCCGTCGTGGAGGATGGTGTCGCGTTGGGCGAACTCCTCGTTGACAGCGACGTAGAAGGTGCGGTCACGCAGATTGGGGACGCGGCTTTCGAGAAGGTCGCCCACGGTGGAGGCATCGGGTAGGGAGACGGTGTCACTCTTGAAGCCGGCGGCCTGGCGCAGGCCGGCGAAGAGGATCAGGCGTACGTTCACTTGGCGGCGTCTCCAGTGGGCGGGGCAGAGGCGGACCGCTGCCAGTCGCCGGAACGGCCGCCACTTTTGTGGAGGAGCTGGACGTTGCCGATGGTCATGGTTTTTTCGAGGGCCTTGGCCATGTCATAGATTGTGAGGGCGGCGACGCTGACGGCGGTGAGGGCCTCCATTTCGACGCCGGTGCGGCCGCGGCAGCGCACGGTGGCGGTTATGGTGACGCGGCTTTCACCTTCGTCGATTTGGAAATCGACTGCGATTTTGGTCAGCGGCAGGGGGTGGCAGAGGGGGATCAGGTCGGGCGTGCGCTTGGCGGCCATGATGCCGGCGATGCGGGCTGAGGAGAGTACGTCGCCTTTGGGGACGGCGCCGTCGCGGATGGCGGCGAGGGTGGCGGGGGCCATGTAGACGTTGCCCTCGGCAACTGCTTCGCGGGTTGTGGTGTCCTTGTGGCCGACGTCGACCATGGATGCGCGGCCGTCTTTGTCGAGGTGGGTCAGCTCTGACATTTTTATGCGCGAATGTCCTTTACAGGTCCCCGATCAGAAGGGCGTCGACCAGCTCGCCGGCAGGTAGTGTTCCCTTTTTCTGGGGCAGGGCCAGGAGAGCATTGGCTGTTCTCATGCTGAGGAGTCGGCTGCTGGCCTGGATGCCGGTGCTAGCGGCTGTGAAGCAGGCTTGATCCGGGTCCCAGGTGAGGGTGGCGCGGTGGTATTCGGGCCGGTAGGCGTCCAGGGGCAGGGGCTGCGCGAGGCGGGCTTTGACCTGGCGAAGGTGGGGATCCTGCCAGCCGGCCATTTTGCGCAGGGCTGGGACGACGAACAGGTAGAAGGTTACGAGGCTGCTGACGGGATTGCCGGGGAGTCCGAAGACGAGGCGGCGGCCGTGTTCGACGTCGGCGGTGGCGAAGGTGACCGGCTTGCCGGGTTTCATGCGGACGCGGCCGTAGTGCACGGTGCCTGCGTGTTCGAGGAGCGGTTTGACCAGGTCAAGATCGCCCATGGAGACTCCGCCTGACGTGAGGAGGATGTCGGCCTGCATAAGACCGCGGTGGACGCGGAGCTCAAGGGCTTCCTGTGTGTCGCCTGAGATGCCCAAGTCGACAGGTTCGCCGCCGGCGGCGTGAATGGCGGCGAGGAGCATGGCGCGGTTGCTGTCGCGGATCTGGCCGGGGCCGAGGGGTTCTCCGGGCTCGATGAGCTCGTCGCCGGTGGAGAGGACGGCTACCTTGGGACGGGGAAAGACGGGTACGTTGACGATGCCGGCGGTGGCGAGCAGGCCGATTTCGGCGGGGTCGAGGCGCTCGCCGGCTGCCAGGACGGTCTGGCCTGCCTCCACGTCTACGCCTACCTGACGCACGTTGGCGCCGGTTTTCGATTGCTGATTGATGCGAATCCGGGGCGTGTCTGCGGCGGCATCCAAGCGTTCCGTCTCTTCGATCATGACGACAGCGTCGGCCCCCTCGGGCAAGGGGGCACCGGTTGTAATGTAGGCGACGGTACCGGGTTTGACGGTGAAGGCGGCAAGTGCGCCGGCGCTGACCTCTCCGATCTGAGGATAGTCGCCGGGACCGTCGGCGGCGATGACTGCGTATCCGTCCATCGTAGAGGCGGGGAAGGGCGGCAGCGGTTCGCGGGCGGCGATGTCGGCGGCCAGTATGGCGCCCCTTACCTCTGAGAGTGGGCGGTGTTCGGGCGCCGGAGTGCGTGCCTGCGCCAGGGTTATGTCGAGGGCGTCCTCGACTGAAAGCATGGAGTAGGGTGATCTTGTGGTCATTTTGGTCGGGTCCCTCTCGGGATTGCGTACTATTGGAGCTGGCAGATCAGCTCGACTTCGTTGCCGTCGGGGTCGTCTATGTAGATGGTGCGGCTGGCGAGTACGGGATGGGTGCCGCCGCGGGGCTCGTATCCGGCGTCGCGCAGGGCCTGTTCCTGGTCGTCGAAACGGTCGGCAGGCAGCTCGAATGCCAGGTGATGGAGCTGGTGCCCGGGGGGCTGGCTCGCGATCTCTGGCGGCATGGGTACGATTACGATCATCTGGGGGATTCCGGCGGCGCCTTCGCCCGCCTTGAGGAAGACGTTGGGCAGTTCGGGCGGCGAGATTACTTCCAGGCCGAGGAGGTTTTTGTAGAATGCGACCGCTTTTTGTTTGTCGCGGGTCCAGAGGACGATTTCGGCGATACCGGTGATCATGGACATGTTGGATGGGCCTTCGTGTTGAGAACGCGCTTTTTTGGTATGGCGTAAAGGCGTGCAGGACAGGCGTGAATCCTCGCTGATTCGTGGGCAGTATACCGAAGTCAGAGTCATATTGCCAGTTCTGGTGAAACCGCTAAGGGGGAGCGGGCTGGTTGGAAGCGCATTTTGACGTCTTTCTTTCGGTCGAAGGCACAAGAGGGCAGGCACA
>JAPPKT010000187.1 GCA_028819675.1 Caldilineaceae bacterium
GGAACCAGAGGCGGGCGATCTGGTTGGGGTGGGGCATGATGGGGCGGCCCATGATTTTTTCGATCATGGAAGTGACTTCGGGCCAGTGGCCGGCGCGATGGAAGGGTTCCAGTTTGTAGACCTGGCTGTAGCCGTCGGTATATTCGCGATCGCCCTCGGTGCAGTTCCTGGTTGTGTCGGCGATGCCGTCGACGGGGTCGGTGTCGGGCAGGAGCCAGCCGATTTCCTGGATTTTGGTCATCATGACGCGGCGCAGCTCGCTCATTTTATCGGGGTCCTGGAGCTGTTTGAAGAAGAGATAGCCCTCGTCGGCGAGGCGGCGCTGGAGTTCGGGGGGATCGCTGAAGGCGTCGTTGGAAACGCGGAACTCGCGGATATCCCTTGACATTGGAACTTCCTTTCATGAACGTGTGCGCAGGACCTTCTGTTGGGCCTTTTCCAGGCGGGATTTACGGTACAAGGATACTGATTGTGAATTGTGATGTCAAGTGGCTTGCAAATGGGAGGCAGTGAGAGGCCAGGGGGAAAGCAGATTGGCCTGTCCTTGACTACACGAAGTGGCCTCGGGGTTGCGTGGTCCGGTGCAGATCTGGCTCACGGAGCCGACTGGCGCATTGACACATTCTGTTTGGGCGCGTAGGATGCACTCCTGCGATGAGGGGCAGATTCACGGGAGGAAGGCTATGCGCTCATTCGAGATTGGAGACACGATCTATCACAACCCCCTTGGCGCGGAATCGGACGCGGCCGGTTTCCGGCTGGAGGGGGAGGCGCGCATCAGCTTTCCCAACGGGCGGCTGCGGATGGAGAATCTGCGCGATCCGGCGGAAGGGCAGAGGTCCAATTTTGTGCTCTGGTGTCCGGAGACGTTTGCGGCGGACGTGAGCATCGGGTGGGATTTCTGGCCGGTGCAGGAGCCGGGGTTGTGCATTTTGTTCTTTGCGGCGACGGGGCGAAACGGGGAGGACCTGTTCGATCCGTCGTTGACAGCGCGCACTGGGGAGTACCAGCAGTACCATCACGGGGACATTAATGCGCTGCACGTCTCCTATTTCAGGAGGAGGTGGCCGGAAGAGCGCGCGTTTCACACCTGTAATTTGCGCAAGAGCTATGGGTTTCACATGGTGGCGCAGGGCGCGGACCCGATTCCGCCGGTGGCGGATGCGGCGCCTCCTTACCGGATCCAGGTTGTCAAGTGTGGGGCGGTGGTTGCGTTTTCGATCAACGAGTTGCCGATTTTCAGTTGGCGCGATGACGGCGTCAGCTACGGGCCGGTGTTGGGGGGCGGGAAGATTGGGTTCCGGCAGATGGCGCCGCTGGTGGGGGAGTATGCGAATCTGGAAGTGCGTACTGCAGTAGTTAGTAGTCAGTAAGTAGTCAGTAGTCAGTAGTCAGTAGTCAGTAGTCAGTAGTCAGTGGTCGGTGGTCGGTGGTTAGTGGTCAGTGATGAATCTTTGAACCGAAATAAGTCAATGTAATAGGGAGCGATTGGTATGGGTGAGAGTGAAGGGCGGGTGGTTTTCGCCGAGAGTTTTGAGGGGGAATTGGACTCGGAGTGGTTCTGGATTCGGGAGAATGCGGACAGGTGGCGGATTCGGGATGGGGGGTTGGAGATCGTGGTGGAGCCGGGGGTAGCGGGGACGGTGCGGAATGCGCTGGTGCGGCCGGCGCCGGACCGCGGCTCGGGCGTTTACGCGATTGAGGTGACGGTCTTCAACCATATTGTGCCGACGCAGCAGTATGAGCAGGCGGGGATTACGTGGTACCAGGACGGGGAGCCTGTGTTCAAGGAGGTGAAGGAGCTGGTGGACGGGGAGGTGTTCATCATTCCGGGCAGCAAGGCGATGCCTACGCAGAGCGTGCGACTGCGGCTGGTGGTGGATTCTGAGTCGTGGGAGGCGCAGTACAGGCCGGCGGGCGCGTCGGCGTTCAGGACGGCGGCGACGGGCGAGCTGCCGCCGGGGGTTAATGAGCAGGTTAGTATCCAGTGCTATAACGGGCCGCCGGATGCGGAACACTGGATCCGGTTTGAAGATTTCCGAATTATACGCCTTTGAGGGAACTCAGTCGCAGACCGTTGCTGTTGCCGGGGGATACTGCCGGTTCAGTCGGCAGGCTGGAGGCGCAGCTCCTGGCCGGCGAGGTAGCGCTGGGGGTGTGACAGGGGTTGGCCTGAGAGATAGAGGGTAACGTCGCCGGCGCCGTGGACGCGCCAGTTGGGGGCTGATGCGTCGCTGATCATGGCGGTTTCTTCGTCGATGCCGATCAGTGTTGCGGTGGGCAGGAGGTCGCGCAGGCGGTCGGCCCAGCCTTGACCGAATGTGTTGTGATGGGGCAGGACGATGGCGTCGGGGATGAGTCCGAGGCCGGCTGTCGTGCCCTGGCCGTGTGGGTCGTTGAGATGTTCGCAGAGTACCATGGCGCCGGCGCTGCTACCGGCGAGGACGGCGCCCGCGTCGAGGGCTGCGAGCATGGCTGTCCAGGCGGGTGTGTCGCGCAGGGTTGTGCAGAGATAGCCGGGGAATCCTCCGAGCAGATAGACCAGTTTTGCCTCTCTGATCTGCTCCACCACTGACTCTTCATAAGCTGAATTGCGGTCGACCAGGGGGACGACCCGGACGTTGGTCGCGCCCAGAGATGTGAACCAGCGGCGGCCGTTTTCGCCGGCGCGGCGGTGGTTGTTGTCGGGGGCGGCGGCGGTGGGGATGATGGCGATGGGGGCGTCAGGGCCGCCGGCGAGTTGGATGCTGAGGCGGTCGGGGGCGGCCATTTGGCCGCCGAACTCGGAGCCGCCGGCGAGGAGGAGGTGACCGGACATTACAGTGCTGATTTCCCCCATTGACTTCAGGCCGGCAATTGCCGGGTCGGTATGTTTGTCGATTGAATCATAATATCAGCAAAACATAACATTCCGCGAAGGCACGCGAAGGGTCGCGAAGGAGGCCAAGGGCGTATCGAATGTCATTGCGAGATTGCGCGGCCGCCGCCAAGGACTGTGTGCAATCTGGCTGGAATGCGGTTGACGGCGTGTTCATTGGGATTCCTGTAGGGGTGCAACCCAGTTTTTGGGTGGGAAAAGCCTGGCGGCTTATGGAAAGACGCAGGGGAGGCGCCGGGCCGGACATCATCGTGGGTTCCGTCAGTTGAAGGGGATGCGAAGGCAGGCACAGGGCCGGCACTTACGGGGACTTGATGGGACTGGCGCGAAGCGGTGTGGCGAAGTCCTTTCAATAGGCACTTGTCACCAATGTCGACACCAGGTCGTATAGGCGTGTTGTAGGAGAGGGGGCGTTGGGGGGGGGGGGGCCCCCCCCCCAAGGGGGGGGG
>JAPPKT010000606.1 GCA_028819675.1 Caldilineaceae bacterium
CTCTCCTACAACATGCCTCGCCGACCGGGTGTCGATATTCGTAACAGGTGCCCAGTCGAAAGTGTCTAGCCAGACCACGTCCCACCCGTCCCATCAGGTCCCCGCAGGTTCCGGGCCTGGGCCTGCCCTCACACCCTCCCCAACTGACGGACGCCACCGTACGGCCAGGCCTGGCGCCTGCACTGCGTCTCGCCCAGAGACGTTAAACAATTCCAGCCACCGCTGGCACTGACTCCCCGTCAGACTATTCCCACCCCAAATCTGGGATGCACACCTGGCGGCTTTTTGGACTGTAAATGGCACGGGTGTAAATTACAATGGGGGTCTTCCCCGAAGCGACTTGAATCGAGATTTCAAGCCCGTTCATTAGTGGCAGCCCAGCGATAGCGGCAGACGCCCAGAATTGGACATGAATAGTAGGTCAGAAGAACCGAGGAGCCAAGCGCCTCCTGCTCCGGCGGAAGACGCCTCCCCTGAGTTCCTGCTAAAGCTCCGGGCGAATCAAGAGCCCGGATCAGGCCCTCGGGGATTGGCTCGCGTTGCCGCCCAAACAGAAGATACCCCGGACAACCGCCTGTCACGAGCGCAGGCGCCCCGCCTTCTGATAGTCGGTTTTGCCGGCATCGTCCTCCTGGGCACGCTCCTTCTGAAGTTGCCGGCAGCATCAACTTCAGGCTCGTCGATCTCCTGGATGGAGGCCGCATTTACCTCTACCAGCGCCGTGACGGTCACGGGCTTGGGCGTACTCACGACGGCTACGGACTTCAGCCGCTTTGGCCAGATCATTCTTTTGGTCCTACTTCAGGTGGGAGGTGTCGGCTTTATCGCCTTTAGCGTGTTGCTCTTTCGCCTGGTCGGACGGCGCGTAACCCTGAATGAACGATTCCTGATCCAGCAGTCGCTGGGAGCCGAACGGCAGTTCACCAGGACTCGCAACTGGGGACGGCTCGGAAGCGTCGCCAACCTCGCACTGTATGTACTGGTCGTAACCGTCTCGATCGAGGCGATTGGTACACTCTTACTCTGGCTACGCTGGCGCACGGAGCTTCCCGATGGAGAGGCGTTGTGGCTGGCACTCTTCCACGCCGTCAGCAGCTACTGTAACGCAGGTTTCGACCTCTTTGCTGGCAGCGAGCACGCCCCTGTGTTCGGTTTCGGCGCCGACTACTACACTCTCGCGGTCATGTCCGCTCTGATCGTTCTGGGAGGCGTCGGTGTGGCCGTGTTGTACGACGTGGTCAGCTATTTTGGAAATCGAATGCTGTCCCTTAACTCTCGCATAACTCTAGGCTTGACAGTCGTCCTCCTCGCTATGGGCCTGGCCGTCATGTCACTGGATCGACATCTATACGAAGTCACACTGGCAGCCTATTCTCTGGGCGAACAGATCGCCATCAGTGTTTTCACAGTCATATCCTCTCGTACGGCCGGCCTGACGATACTGCCCCTCCAGGAGCTCAGTCAGAGTACGCAGCTCATGCTCCTGTTCTGGATGTTCGTTGGCGGTGCGCCGGCCAGCATGGCCGGCGGTGTGACGACCAGCACCTTTGGCGTACTGTTGATCTCGGCCCTGGCGACCGCAAAGGGAGGAGACAACCAGGCAGTGGCATTTGGCCGCTCCGTGCCAAGAGAAACACTTAACAAGGCCGTCGCCATCATGACGGTCAGCTCACTTCTGGTCGCGGCCGTCACAATCGTCCTGTCTCTGTTCACCCAGGGCGACATCTTTGAACTCGGTTTCGAGGTGGTTAGTGCCTTCGCAAACGCAGGCTATTCCTTAGGCTTCACGCACAAGCTCGACGATTGGGGACAGGCCCTGATTGCCTTTACCATGTTCTGGGGCCGGCTGGGCCCACTTACCATAGTCATCGCCCTGGCCCAGCGTGAGCGCCCTTCCCTGCTTCAATACCCCGAGGAACCGGTCATTCTGGGGTAGCAAGACGGCCTCGCCGCTTGGCACCTGCGTTGCGCGCAGTAATTGCCGCCCCAATACGAATCAGAGTCCAGGAGGTCAGTAAGGTTATGAAAGATTCCGTAGATTTCACCCTCGAAGACATGCAGGCTGGCGCTGAAGTTGCAGTGCGCATCTGTATGGCCGTTCAGCCAGGGGAACGCGTGCTCATT
Source organism: Caldilineaceae bacterium (assembly GCA_028819675.1). The sequence goes on from JAPPKT010000606.1 coordinate 2,125, forward strand.
CTCGGCGACGAGGACTCTTCGCTGATTAGCCAGTCGCTAGCCATTGCTGCAAGCCCAATCGCCGATTCTGTAGAAACGCACACCCTGGAATCGCTTGGCCCTCGCCCCATTACCGAGATTCCAGACAGTCTGCGCAAAGCTCTGGACCGTTTCCAACCGCACGTCAGTTTCTATACCGCCAGCAGCCGCCCAGGGGAACTGAGATTTCGCATGGCCTACATGCCGGCCGTGATGCAGGCGAACCCGGACGGCGCTCGCCACGGCCACATGATTAATGTCACGCCTCCGCTGATGATGCAGGGGATGCGGGTCGATTACCAGCGAATCTACAAGGTAACAATGCGGGTACACGCGCTTGTTAGCCGCGCCGAGGAAATCCGCGTAACAAACCCCAAAGGAACCGATTTTTCCGCCACCTTGAATCCCAATTTCAACTGGATACCCTGTCACGGGCTCTACCATGAACCAGGAAAGTGGGGTAACCTGCCCGAAGGGGAGACCTTTACCTCGCCGGGCAACGCAAACGGCGTAATGGTGGTGGACGAGTTGGGCGATTATTTCAGCGAACGCTACGGTATCCTCGAAAATCCAGTCAGATTTGAGGTTGAAGACGGTCGCGTGAAGTCCGTGCAGTGTGAAGACAGATCTCTGGAAGAGGATGTAAGGTCCTACATCTTTGGCGCCGAAAATGCGGATCGGGTTGGAGAATTCGCTATCGGTACCAATATCGCTCTGACCGGGTTGGTTGGAAACCTGCTTCAGGACGAAAAATTTCCTGGCGTACATGTGGCATTCGGCGACCCTTATGGAAATCAGACGGGCGCCGACTGGAAATCAGACCATCACGTCGATGTCATCCCAACCCGATGCACGATCGACGTGGACGGCAGACGGATTATGTCGGATGGACAGTTTATTCCTGGAATTCTCGGGGAATAGCCAGGAAGGACCCAAAATCTCTCGCTAAGTCGGGCCAGCAAGATACTGGCCCACTCTGTTCCAGGCGTACAGGAACCGAATGGGCCGAGGAGACAAGCTATTCTTGACTGTTACAACGAAGTTAGTGCAATGACGCCCAAAAAGCTAATTTGCCGCGCCGAAAGTCGAGATGCGCGGGCGAAAAGCGCGGTCAAATGCCTCCAATTTTTCTCTGAACCAGACATGCTGTTCCGGCCACTGTG
>JAPPKT010000433.1 GCA_028819675.1 Caldilineaceae bacterium
GATCGAGGAGAATTTGCCTTCAGCGATGGCGTCGCGGTTGTAGAGGTAGGAGGAGGTTCCCAAGGCCAAAATGATGATGACGGTGCCTGAGATTATCTGGTCCATACGAAAACGAATTGAGAAGAGTGCGTGGACGGCGCCCATCAGGCCGCCGACGGCCATGGCCACGGCGACGCTGAAGATGAGGCTGACGGCGAGAGGCCAGTGATTTGTACTGGTCTTGGCGACGAAGCCGGCGAAGGCGCCGGCGAGCATCATACCCTCGATGCCGATGTTAATGATACCGGACCTTTCGCAGAGGATTCCGCTGAGGGCTCCAAGGACGAGAGGAACTGTTGCGCGCAGTGTGAAGTTGAGGGCGCTGATTCCGAAGAGGACGCGCAGCCAGGTCTGCTCTTTTAGGGGCGTGAGATTCACCAGGATCGCCATGACGACGAGTGCCAGCGCCACGATCATGGTGTTGCCGTAGCGTCTGCGCAGGCGATTGAATGCAGAGACGGGTGCGTTTCTGCTCACGTGCCACCCCAGCTTGTGCTGACGGCAGAGCCGGCGTCCTGACCGGTCTGCTGGCGCAGCCGGAAGATCATGCGGATGATGAGAGGGGCGGCGACGAAGGCGAGTACGAGCGCCTGAATGATCTGGATGATGTCGGCGGGGACCCCTGACACGAACTGCATTGTGGCCGCGCCGCCGTCGAGTGCGCCGAACATGAAGGCGGCCAGGAGGACGCCGATGGGATGGGTCTGGCCGAGCAGCGCGACGGTAATGCCGTCGAAGCCGACGGCGCCGCCGAATTCGGGGGCGAACTTGTGGTTGAGGCCGAGGGTTTCGATTGCGCCAGCAAGGCCGGCGAGTCCACCGGCAAGGGCCATCGTGAGGATGATGGTGAAGTTGACGCGAATGCCGGCGTAGCGGGCGGCGCGCATGTTGTGGCCGACGGTGCGCATTTCGAAGCCGAGGGGGGTTTTGAAGATCAGCCACCAGACGAGTATTGCGGCGGCCAAGGCGAGAAAGATTCCGTAGTGGACGCGGTAGGGAGGGCCGAAGAGCCATGGAATCTGAGCCGAGAGCAGTACGTCGGGCGTTTCGGGGATGGCGCCGGCGGTGCGATCCCAAAGGGGGCCAGGGGTCTGGCCCTGTGTGCCGCCGGCGTAGACGGTCCAGCCGCCGAAGAGGGAGGCGACGTAGTTGAGCATGATGGTGACGATAACTTCGTGGGCCCCGGTGTAGACTTTGAGGATGCCTGGGATGGCGCCCCAGAGCAGGCCGCCGACGATGCCGGCGATGAGAGCGAGGGGCAGGTGGACGAAGATGGGCAGGCCTTCGAAGTTGATGCCGACGGCGACGGCGAAGACGGAGCCCATCACGAACTGGCCGGATGCGCCGATGTTGAAGAGGCTGACCTTAAAGGCGAGAGCAACGGAGAGTCCCGTCAAGACGAAGGGGACGGTCTTGCGAATGGTCCGCGCCCAACCTTTGCCGTCGCCGAATGCACCCTGGAACAGGCCGCTGTAGGCGGCCATGGGGTCGTCGCCAGAGAAGAGCATGACAACGGCGCCGGCGAGCAGGGCTGACAGGAGAGCGAGCGAAGGGATGAGGAGCGCGCGCAGAGTTCTTCTTATGCCGGTTGTCGAAGTTGCGGTCGCCAAGACGGGCCTCGGTCTGAAGGCGTACTATGCGGCCAAGGGATACCGGTTTTTGTCGGACTGACTGCGACGGCGGGATTGCAGGTAAGAAGGGGGTAATTGTGCCGCCGCGGACGGTTCTACATGTGAAGCGGGAGGCCCCGCTACAGAGGCATCCCGCTTCAGATGGGTCCTCGCCGATTTCGCCGCGGGTGCGCTTGACGAGGACCCAGATTACCGGTTCACGAGCCGGTGGAATCAGTTGCCGTATCCAGTGTCGATTGAGCCATCGATCAGGCCGGCTTTCGTGGCTTCGAGCAGGTCCTTCAGTTCCTGCGGGATCATGTCGTCAAAGTCGTGGAAGGGAGCCAGGTCGGCGTCACCGAAGTAGTTCCCGCCGGGAAACTCGCCCTGGCTGGCCAAGGTGACCAGTTCGACGACACCCGGGGTGATCAACTTCATGGCGCTGGAGACGAGGCAAGGCTGGGCGGCGGGCACGGTATTCCACTGGTCGGTGTCGACGCCGATGCAGAAGACGGTCTCGCCGGTGCCATCAGCGGTGGCGATCTCCTGCAGGGCGCCGTTGCCGGTGATGCCGCCGGCGCCGAAGATGACGTCAGCGCCCTGGTCCAAAGCTTGTTTGGCGGTGGCGGCGCCCCATTCGGGATCGACAAAGGCCTGGGAGATTTCGCCGGGATGGTAGCTGGAGATGACGTTGATGTCAGCGTTCACCGACTGGGCGCCGGCGACGTATCCTTCGTTAAAGGCGACGACGGGGGGTACGAGGTCGGTCCCGAGGACGGCGGCGATCGTGCCGGTCTTGGAGAGACTGCCGGCGAGGACGCCGGCCAGGTAACCGGAGTGGTCCTCGTTGAAGATCAGGCCGGCCACATTGGGCATGGCCTCACCTTGAAACTGGTCTACGCCAATGAAGAATACGTCGGGGTTTTCTTTGGCTGCGGTGGTGGTGGCATCACCCAGTGCGAAGCCGACGCTGACGATGACGTTGTAGCCGGCGTCGATGAACTGCTGCATGTTGTCGGCGTAGTCCTTGGCATCCTGCGTTTCGATGTACTTGATGTCGTCTTCGGCCAGGCCGAGGACTTCGGCAGCTTCGACAACGCCCTCCCAGGCGGACTGGTTGAAGCTGCGGTCGTTCACGCGGCCGACGTCGGTGACCAGGCCGACTTTGAAATCAGCGGCCATATCGGCGGCTGAATCGCCAGAGCCCGAATCGGCTGCGGGCATAGCGGCCGGCGCCGGGCAGGCAGCAAGCAGCAGCGCAAGCGCTGTCAAGATAACGAGTGTTTTCAAAAGGCGGGTTGCATTCATTCGGATTCTCCTTTAATGACGAGGGATATATTTCTCTAAAATTCTGGGGCCGACAGGATCGGACATGCCAAGGATTGCTCGTCGACTAGGCTGTGCTATAGATTAGCCTGCGTCTGATTTCAGAATGGGCTTTCAGGGCAGGCTGGCCCTGACGGGGCACCATCGGTTTATTCTGCACATTATATTCTGATCGCAGTGCGTTAGCAAGGAATAGCAAGAGGGAGGGTTCAGGAGGGCAGGCACAAGGCCTGCCCCTACCGGAGGTTGAGGGGAAGACGTAGATGACGACGCCTATGGGAGTGCCAGGGCAGGCACAAGGCCTGCCCCTACCGGAGGTTGAGGGGAAG
>JAPPKT010000190.1 GCA_028819675.1 Caldilineaceae bacterium
TATTGCAGCGGAAGCTGCGGGTCGGCCACAACCGCGCCAGCCGTCTGGTGGAGCAACTCGAAGCAGCCGGCATTCTGGGACCGGACCGGGGCCGGAGCCTGGGGCGGGAGGTCTATCTCAAGACCGCAGGAGAGGGTGACCCGGAGCGCGAAGAGGAAGTACCCGCGCCGCTTGCTGCTTCTCCATCTTTCGATCATGACAGTGGGTCCGCCGACAGTGGGAGCATCGACAACGGGTCTGTTGGCAATGGGTCCGCCGGCAGTGAGTCGATCGAAGGTGAGGCCGTTGACAGCGGGCAGGCCGAGTTGCCACCGCCTCCTGAGAAGGGCGACGCTCCCCCCCGAATCTGGATGTAACGCTGCCTTCAATCCACAACAGGAGAATTAATCATGATCCAGAGCGTGTCCCCCGCGCGCCCCGCGTGGCTGTCTGACGCGATTTACCCCTTCGAGAGCAGTTTCTTCACGACTCCATCCGGCCACGAGATGCACTACATCGACGAGGGCGCGGGGGAGCCGATTGTTTTCCTGCATGGCAACCCCACCTGGTCATTCGAATTTCGGCATCTGGTCGGGGATCTTCGTTCGCATTACCGATGTATCGCGCCCGATCATATCGGTTTCGGGCTGTCGGCGCGCAGCCAGCGAGCGGCCGACCACCGGCCAGAAGCCCATGCGAATGCAACCGCGGCATTGCTCGATCATCTCGACGTGCGGGACGCGACCCTGTACCTGGTGGATTGGGGCGGGCCGATTGGGTTGGATGTCGCACGAAAGCATCCGGAGCGGGTGAAGCGGCTGGTGATCACGAACACCTGGTGCTGGCCGGTCGGACGCGATCCGCACTATGTGATGTTCAGCTTTTTCATGTCGAGCTGGCTGGGCCAGTACCTGATTAAGCGCCACAATTTTTTCGTGGACAGGGTGCTGCCGATGGCGGTCGCCTCAAAGGAGATTCTGACGGCGGAGGTGATGGCGCACTATCGCAATGCGCAACCAACGCCGGAGGCGCGGGCCGCGTGCGCGGCGTTTCCGAGATACATCGTCGCTGCCAGCGACTGGCTGGGGTCGATCTGGAATGACCGGGCTGCGTTCACTGCGAAGCCGGCGCTGATATTGTGGGGGTTCAAGGACATCGCCTTTCGTGAGAAGGAACTGAACCGGTGGAAGGCGGAGCTGGCGGATTTTGAGGTGCACGAGTTCAGGGATTGCGGGCACTTTTTGGCGGAGGAGGCTCCCGGGCGGATGCTGCCTGCGCTGCACGGGTTCATGGAGCGGACGCGGTAGCCCGAGGGCAAGGGTCGTCAAGTTGCCCACTTGCTGGAAATGATGTATCAATCTTTGTCAGATTAGATTGTGCCCTCGGAAATTCAAACGGACCTCTTGCAGTTTAGAGCTGAATACCCAAATAGAATACGATGGATCGCAAACGGATCGCGGCAATCTTCGTGGGGCTGGCTCTTGCGGCCGCTGTTGGGTTGGCTGTCCTCTCTTTCACGACTCGGATCCCGGACGCAGAGAGTTTGCCGGATGAGGCGGCGGCGCGGCTTGGGGAGCTGAAGACTGTGCAGGGGCGGCTGCAGCTTGGGAAAGACGACCAGACGGTCGAGTACGAGCTGTGGGTGCAGCGGCCGCGGCATTTGCGGGCGGAGGCGGAATTGGAGGGGCTAGACCGCAAGGCGGTCTTTATCATGACGTTCAACGAAGAAGAGGCGTGGACGTATGACCCGGTGCTGGACCTCGCCACCGTCACCGACCGGACGGAAGGCGCGGCGGCGGGCTCGCGCTTCGGCACGTCATTGTTGGAGACGATGCCGGATGATGTGCTGGCGGCGCTGCGCGCGGGTGAGCTGCAGATTGTCGGCGAGGAAGCGGCTGCCGGCCGGAATGCGCTGCGGGTGCAGATTCAGCTGCCTTCGGGGCAGAGTCCACTGGAAGAGGCAGGGGAGCAGGTGACCGTCTGGCTGGACAGGAGTACCTACTACCCATTGGCGATCGAAGGCAGTACCGGCTTCCTCATGCGGTTCGACTTCATCAGGTTCGATGAGGAGATCGATCCGCGGACGTTCGTCTTCTTCCCTCCACCGGGCGCGACCGTGCGCCGGATCGGTGAGTAACGGTCCGCCGCGCGCGGACGCGCGCGCAGAGATGCCGCGGGGATTTGCCCGTTTTCGCAATATCCTGGCGGCCTGTATCGCCACCCGTTTGGCAATCGACACAACGACACAGCTGTTCTTCCCCTTCCTGCGGACGGTTGCGCTGGGGCTGGGGATGGATATCGTTGTCCTGGGCCGTCTGGTCAGCCTGCGCAGCCTGGCGGGGTTGAGCGCGCCGCTGTTTGGCACGGCGGCGGACAACCTCGGCTATCGCCGCATCATGCGGCTGTCGCTGCTGTTGACGGCGGCGGGCATGTTTTTGTTGGGCAGCGGGGCGGGCATCTGGTCGGTCGTTGTCGGCATGATCGTGTCGGGGGCGGGGCTGACGGGCTTTCTGCCGACCTGCCAGGCGTATATCAGTGCGCGACTGCCGTTTGCGCAGCGGGCGCGGGGCATCGGGATACTGGAGTACTCCTGGGCACTGGCAGGCATTGTCGGTCTGCCGCTGATGGGCTTTCTCTTTGGCCGCTTCAGTTGGAGACTCCCGTTCTTTGTGCTGGGCGGGGCGATGCTGGCAAGCTGGGTTCTGATTGGACTCTTGCCGGAAGCGACGGCCGGCGTACGGGTTATGGACCCCGAAAGGGCGCGGCGTAGGGAGGCGGCCCGGAAAAGGCTCAGGAGCCGTTCTTTCACCCCTCTTCTCGTTTCCCTCCCCCCGCTTCGCGTGCAGACTATCACCGGCCTTTTCGATCTCGGCCCCAACTGGCGGGCCGCGCTGGCCGTCATCAGCGCCAATGCGCTCTTCTATTTCAGTCAGGTCCACATCCTGATAGCGCATGGCGCGTGGCTGGAGACCGAATACGGCCTGGTACCGGAAACGTTAGGGCTGGTGGCATTTGCGCAGGGCGCCGCGGATCTGTGCGGCAGTGTGCTCGTCTCGCTCATTACCGACCGGATCGGCAAGAAGCGGGCCGTGCAGTTCGGCATGCTGGGTTCTCTTCTGGTATACGTCTCCATGCCGATTATCAATGTGGGTCTGGCACCGGTGGTTGCCGCGATGGTGCTGCTGCGGTTCGTGTTCGAGTACGGGATTGTCAGCGCCATCGCCTTGATCAGCGAACAGGCGCCGGACCGGCGGGGCAAAGTCATCTCCCTTTCGGTGGCGCTCAATCTGCTGGGCTCCACGTTCAGCGGATTTT
>JAPPKT010000258.1 GCA_028819675.1 Caldilineaceae bacterium
TACGAGGGCAGCGCCGAGCCGATTGCGACGCAGTGGACGCCGGGGCCGGCGCTGAAGTAGGGGAGGCCGGTTGGGGGGCGAGACGGCGGCGGGTCAGATCTTGCCCTTGGCCTTCATATCTGCGGCGAGCATTTTCTGGTAAGCGGCGTGGGCTTCCTCGTCTTCTTTGGCGCGTTCGGAGTAGTAGATGAAGCCGAGAGCCTGGCGGGTGCGGGACTGGCTGCGGTTGCCGTCGGCGCGGTGGATGGTCAAGGCGTTGTGGATGAGGAGGTCGCCGGGTTGGGCGGGGAAGGCGACTTCGTCGGCGAGGTCCTGGGGTGTGCCGTAGTCGGTTACGCCCTGGGAGAAGCCGAGGGTCTGGGTGCGGCCGTGTGGGCGCAGTGGGAGAAGGTGTGAGCCGCGCACGTAGCGAACGCAGCCGTTTTCCTCGTCGACTTCTTCGAGGGCGAGCCACATTGTGAGGGCTTCGCAGGGGTGGAGCATGAAGTAGTAGCCATCCTGGTGGGGCGGGGTGGCTTTGCCGATTTTGGGGGGCTTGTTGAAGTACTGCATGTTTTTGCCGACGACGGGGCCCTGGAGGAGGAGTTCGGCGAGTTTTTCGAAGCGGCTGTTGAACATGAGGCGGTGGAAGAAGGTGTCGTGGTTGAAGAGGCCGATGATCTGTTTGAGTGTTTCGGGCTGGCCGAGATTCTCGTAGAAGACCTGTTCGCGGGGGAGGCGGGGGACGGTGTCGGAGATGAAGCGGGCGACGGATGCGCGGGTTTCGGCGACCTGGTCGGGGGTGAGAAAGCCGGAGAGGGCGACGAAGCCGTCACGGGTGTATGAATCGAGCGTTTCTTGAGGATTGTCTTGCCAGTGTTGTCCGTTGAGTGTGTTGGTCATTTGGGGCTCCGGGGTGGGGCTTGGGTTGTCCGCGAATGGTTAAGGATAACTGCTTTTTTCCGCGAAGGAACGCGAAGGGGGGCGAAGAACGGCTTTTTGTCCAGTAGGGTGGAGAATTGGAACTGAATGGACGCATTACTCCAGGATGCCGAGGTGGCCGAGGTTCATGCCGACGCGGCCGCCGTCTACGTGGATGGTGGTGCCGGTGATGTAGGAGGCGTCGTCGCTGAGGAGGAAGGCGATGGCGCTGGCAATTTCCTCCGGGCCGCCGCGGCGCTGCATGAGGCAGGAGTCGATGGGCGTTTCTTCGAGCTCTTTTTTGTAGGCGGCGGGGTCGGCGTGGTCGGCGAAGTGCATTTCGGTGACGATCCAGCCGGGGGCGACGGCGTTGACGCGGATGTTGTATTGGGTGAACTCCTGGGCCATGGTCTTGGTGGTGGAGACGACGGCGGCCTTGATGGCGTCGTAGACCCACATGCCGGGGCGGCCGAGGTAGCCGCCTTCGGATGAGAGGTTGACGATAGCTCCGCCTTCCACTTTGAGGAGTGGGAGGAGATGTTGGGTCATCATCACCCATCCACGCAGTCCGACGCGGGTCTCGATTTCCCAGTTTTCAATCCAGCCGCCGTCTTCAATGCTGCCCTGGCGAAGCAGGGCGGCGTTATTGACAAGAATGTGGAGAGAGGAGACGTTCTCTGCAACTTCGCGCGCGCAGTTCTCCACTGAAGAGTCGTCTGCGAGGTCAACGTTGACATAGGCGGCGCTGCCGCCTGCTGCGCGGATCTGGGAAACGGTTTCAGCGGCCAGGGCGGCGTTCAGATCGGCGATGAATACGTGGGCGCCTTCGGCTGCGAGGCGCTGGGCGGTGGCGCGGCCGATGCCGGAGGCGCCGCCGGAGACGAGGGCCGTTTTGCCCTGGAAGCGGGTCATTGCGTAAGGGTTTTGGGTCATTGCGATGGGCCTGTCAGTGCCTGGAGGAGGGTGAGGGCGGCCCTGGCGGAGCGCCTGGCGTCGTCGAATTTGCCGGTCTCGATGACGACGTAGTCGTCGTAGCCGGCGTGCTGCAGGGCGGACAGGACGGCGGGCACAGGGACATCGCCCTCGCCGAACGGTTTTCTGTTGAGGCCGTCGTAATGGAGCTGGTCGGGCGTGCCGCGGGGGTCATCGCCGCGGTGGTATTCCTTGGCGTGGACGCGTACGATGTGCCGTCCCAGTTGGGCGATCTCTTCGAGAGGATCGTAGCCGAGTGCCATGCAGTTGGCCATATCCCAGTAGTCGCCGACGGCGGGGGAGTCGACGCGTTCGAGGAGGGCGGCGGTCTCGTCGCCACGGAGGGTGTGCTCGATGGCGAGGGTGACGCCGGCTGCTTCGGCTTCGGGGGCGAGGAGGCGCAGGTTGGCCTCGAGGCGGGCGACGGATTGGTCATCGTGCATCATGGCCGTGCCGAAGAAGGGCACAAGCAGGTAGGCCGCGCCGAGGTCGGTACAAAGGCGGATGCCGGTGCGGACGGCGTCGAGGCCGAAGGCTTCCATGTCGGCCTGGGCGAGGCCGCCCCGGTTGAGGAAGTGGGCGGCGACACAGGGGATGTCGACGCCGGCCTGGGACGCGTTCCGGCGGATTGTGTCCCTGTTTTCGGGGGCGAGAGGGCCGCCGGGTTGGGCTTCGGTGAAGTCGTACCAGTCGAGTTCGACGCCTTGGAAGCCGAGGTCGGATGCGACGGTGAAGACGGAAGAGAGGGGCTGCTCGATTACGTTTTGGAGGGTGCCGAATTTCATCAGTTATTCCACCGTTTCGACTTGGCCGGATTCGAGGGAGCGGTTGGCTGCCAGGGTAACGGCGAGGGAGTTGACGGCGTCGGCGTAGGAGGAGCGGACGAGGCTCTGGTCCTGGGTTTCGACGGCTTTGATGAAGCATTCGATCTGGCGGTAGTAGCCACGTTCCTGGCCGTGGTAGTTGATTTCCTCCTGGTCGACGTAGCCGGAGAGTTGGGTGTCCATGACAAGACGGAGGTAGAGGTCGCGGCCGCAGAGCTCGGTCATGAAGCCGTCGCGGGCGCGTGCGGAGCAGGTACTGACGACGCTGCCTATTGCACCGCTGGCGAACCTGAGATTGACGGAGGTGCTGTCCTCGAAGTCGGCGATAGTGTCGTCGGGGCCGTCGTGGCCGAAGGCCTGGACTGATTCGATTTCGCCGAGGAAGTAGCGGAGCCAGTCGAAGACGTGTGTGCTCTGCTCGACAAGCTGGCCGGCGCTTACGGCGAACTTGCCCCACCAGGGATGGGAGGGGGGCATGCGGGTGAGAAAGCGGCCGATGCCCATGCCGAGGTCGCGGCCCTGGACGAGGTCTTTGGTGCGCTCGGTGATATCGGAGTAGCGGGCCATGTAGCCGACCTGATTGA
>JAPPKT010000364.1 GCA_028819675.1 Caldilineaceae bacterium
CCACCCCAAAAATAAATTTTTTTGTGTGCCCCCCCCCCATATTTTTTTTTTTTTTTTCCCCGGGGGGGGGGGGGGCCTTTTGCGCCCCCCCGTGGGGGGGGGGCCCCCCCCCCCCCAACGCCCCCTCTCCTACAACCCACGCCGCAGCGAGTGTGTGGCTATTTGACCTTGACGACCCGCTGCGACCGGGCTTCCCCCCCACCGCGCGTCTTGGCATATTCCAAGTGTGTGCCAACGCAGGCAAGACAGGCGATGCCCTCTGCCCCAATTGGTTCGCACACCATTGAAGAAAATGCAGTTCACTAAGAACGAGAAACTGACTACCAACCCCTGAGTACCCAACACCCTAAAACTTGGGCTGAGCCACCGTCTCCACAGGATCCCGGCCCAGCAGAAAGTCAAAATCCATCCCCTCCGGCGCCTGCATCACATGGTCCAGAAACAACCTGCCATAGCCGCGTCGGTACGCCGGCTGCGGCTGTCGCCATGCCGCGCGCCGCCTCTCCAACTCCTCCTTCTCGACGCGCAATTCAAGCCGCCTGCCCTGTACATCCAATTCGATCTCATCCCCCGTGCGTACAACCGACAGCGGCCCTCCCACCGCAGCCTCCGGCGCCACGTGCAGCACGATCGTGCCGAAGGCCGTCCCGCTCATCCTCGCATCAGAGATACGCACCATATCGCGTACGCCCTGTTTTAGCAACTTTCTGGGGATCGGCAGATTCCCCACCTCCGGCATGCCCGGCCCCCCTATCGGACCTGCATTCTGCAGTACCAGAACGTCGTCAGGATTGACCTCCAGTGCCGGATCGTCGATTCTCTCCTGCAGGTCCGATATACTCTCAAAGACGACCGCCCGCCCCCGGTGCCGCATGAGCCCCGGTGAAGCCGCCGCATGCTTGATCACCGCCCCCGAGGGCGCCAGGTTCCCCCGCAGGATCGCCAGCCCGCCCTCCGACTTCAACGGGCTGTCAAGCGAATGGACCACCTCGCTGTCGACGATGCCGCGCCCCGCAACGTTCTCCGCGACAGTCCCCCCCGTTACCGTAGACGCGTTGCCGTGAAGCAGCGGCAGAAGTTCCCGCAATACCGCCGAGACGCCCCCTGCATAGAAGAAGTCCTCCATCTGAAACGCACCCGCAGGCCGTACATTCGCCAGCAACGGGGTCCGCCGGCTGATGTCGTCGAACAGGTCCAGCGGCAGATCGATGCCAAGTCGCCCTGCCAGCGCCGGCAAATGCACCACCGCATTCGTGCTTCCGCCCAAAGCGCACAGTAGCGTGATCGCGTTTTCCAACGCCTCACGCGTCAGAACCTGCGACGGCCGCAGCCCCTCCGCCGCCATCGCCACAATGCGCCGCCCGGCCCGCTCAGCCAGAAGAATGCGCCGCGAATCTGCCGCCGGGATTGCACCGTTTCCGGGTAGAGAAATACCCAGCGCCTCCGTCAGCGAGTTCATCGTTGAAGCCGTGCCCATCACCATGCAGTGGCCCCGGCTCCGCACCAGGTTCTCCTCCACCTCCGCATACTCTCCGTCGCTGAGATTCCCGGCCCGGTACTCCGTCGTCAGCCGTCTGCAATCTGTGCACGCACCCAGCGTCTGTCCCCGCCAGTGCCCGTTCAGCATCGGCCCGCCGGAGACGAGTATCGCAGGCAGGTCGGCGCTCGCAACGCCCATCAGCGCCGCCGGCGTCGTCTTGTCGCACCCGCACAGCACCACCACACCGTCCATCGGATTGCCGCGTATCATCTCCTCCGTGTCCATGGCCGCCAGGTTGCGCCACAGCATCGAAGTCGGCGTCAGGTAGATCTCTCCCAGGCTGATCGTTGGAAACTCAAGCGGAAACCCGCCGGCCTGCCAAACGCCCCGTTTGACCGCCTCCACCAGCTCGGGAAAGTGGGCATGGCAGTTGTTCATCTCGCTGTACGTGTTCAGAATCCCGATCAGAGGCCGGTTCATGTCCTCCCTGTCGAAACCGAGTGAGCGAGTGAACGCCCTGTGCATCAACCCCGCCGCGTCAGGTTCATTGAAGAAGGCGCGCCCGCGCGCCTCCTCTGTCATCCCGGTCCGTATCTCAGCCACTTTTCCTCCAGCGCGACGCAAATCACTGCCGCCGCCAGCCTCTCAAGGTGAAATCTCCACGCGGTAGACCTTCCCATTGTCACTGTCTGTAACCACTAGACTTCCCGGTTCCCCCGCACTGATACCAACCAGCTTCCGCAAGGGCGGGCCCCCCGAAAGGACCCAGGCCTCCAGGTCCTCAACACCGTCCCCGGATATCCTCAGGATGCCCCCCTGTTCAGGTTGAGTAACGTAAACCGTCCCTTCGCTGTCAAGAGCCAGATGGGGCCCGTCCACACTGTTGGCTGTGACCAGTGGCCACAGGTTCAGCAACTCGCCGGCCACTGTAAATCGCAGCACTGAAGTCATCCCCGCCGTCGACACAAAAATAGAACTGTCGGACTGAAACACGACGTCGACCGGCTGCAGATCGGTTCCCTCAAAATCTGTCGAAAGGCGAATCAATTGCTGCCCTGATGAATCAAACGCGGCAACAGCCAGCGCCGGCGTCATCGCCAGCCAGATACGACCTTGGCTGTCAACGTCGATCCCCCTGCTCCTGTCAGCAGCACCGTCAGGAACGGGTACGACCTCCTGAAACGCCCCGTCCGGCCCGTGGATACTCACCCGGCCGCCATCGCCCGCGTCCAGGACGTAGACATTTCCTGCCCCGTCCGCAGCCACGTCGACCGGCTCGACGAAGGGGCGGTCTGAGCGGTCTACCTGGGCGATCTGTCGTCCCGCGCCGTCCAGGACAAACAGCGCACCACGGCTGGGATCGACAACGTAGATGTTGCCATTCGAAACCGTCACGCCCCTCGGACGTTCGAATGCCTCGCTCACAGTCTCGAAATCAGTGCTCCTCTCTTCCCCCGTAAACGGCGTGACGATCTCCAAAGGTAACGCCATTCCCGGTACACTCCCCGGAACTGCCTCCACACTCTCCCCCTGCAGAGCCGGCGCCGCCTGCGAATCTACCCTCCTGAAACTGTCCCTTGCCACCGCCCCCACCAGCACCACCAATAGCAGCAATGGACTCCCGCTCCACAGGACGAGCGTTCGGACCCCGCTCCTTACCTTCTCTTGAAATGTCGCTTCAGCACGGCGAGGCGCCCCGGACAAGCCCGCCTCGACCTGCGGTTCTGTCCACGCCTCCGCGACCTCTTCAATGCCCTGTTCGGTTTCGTCTTGCCGTGTCCCATCGCTTGCGTCGGGACTGCTGAGTACTTCCCTCCCGTCGAAATAGCTTCCGTCGACGGATGCCCCGTGAGACAACGACCAGCCGCACTGGTCGCAGAACCTGGCCTCACGTCTGACTGAATTCTCGCATCTGGGGCAGACTACAACCGCCTCTTCTCTCGACATGTCCTTCCAAAGATGCTCAAAAAAGTTGCCCGTCAGTAAGGAGATTCGTCGAAGACTGAAATGTGGGCACGGAGATACTAGCCTGTTCGCCAACGCTTCCAGCCCCCGACGATGCTGGCCGCCCGCCGAAACCAACACCCGGCACCGCCTGCCCCGGCAGAATGGTTACGAATGCCGCCTTTGCCAGCCCGCTTTGGCACGCGGCAACCGCTGTCCCTCTATCGCCCGCGCTAAGGCGATACAGGAACGCGGTATACTCTGCCGTTCTCGCTATCGGTCAGAAACAGGTCGCCTTCGGGACCCAGGCTGACGCCAACCAGCTTGCGGATCGGTTGACTGGACGGTAGCGCCCACACTCCGATATCTTCGTCATCTTGCAACGAAATCCGCACAAAGCCTCCCAGTTCCGGCTGGGTTACGTACAATGCCCCTGCACTGTCAAACGCCATGTGAGGGCCGTCCACACTGTTTGCCGTAGACAGAGGCCACAAAGTCAGCGGTTCGCCGCTGAGTGAAAAACGTATGACTGCCGTCGTGCCCACCGTGGCAACGTAGATGGCATCGTCGGCATGGTAGGCCACGTCAACCGGCTGAAAGTCCCCTTGGCTGAAGACCGTCGAGATGCGCGCCAGCTCCTTGCCCTCCACGTCAAACGCCGCAACCGCAAGAGCAGGAGTCAAGGCCAGCCAGATTCGGCCCGCCTCGTCTACGTCTATGCCTCTGCTCCTGTCCGCAATGTTATCAGACAAAGGAACCGCTCGCACAAAGTCGCCCGCCGGGTCATGGATCGACACCTGCCCTCCCTCCCCGGCATCCAGAACATAAACGTTGCCCGCCGCGTCGGCCGCAACATCAACCGGTTCGCTGAACCTCCGGTTCGATCGCCGAATCTGGGCGATCTCCTGCCCGCCGGGATCCAATACGAACATCGACTGCTGACCGGGATCCACCACATACAGCAGCCCGTTGGCCGCCGCCACGCCCCGCGGCCGTTCAAAAATCTCGCTTACGCTTTCAAATGCAGCCTCCTGTTCCGCATCGACCGGCAGCAGCGACACGTCAAGCGGGAGGCCCGCCAGCGACGCCTCCGCAGTTCTGTCGAATATCGCAAGGTCCTCTACTGCCAAATGGTCGTAGTTTCCCTGAGGAGGAACCAGCGCCTCTGCCGGCACCAACATTCTCCCCTGGCCCGGCGGCGCCCAATGAAGGTTGACGTGATAGTGCGAAGTGCGCGCGACATACCGGATCCGAATGTCATGCAGGCCCGCAGTCAACGTGATCGAATCTTCATCGTACTGATTCGGCTCTGGGCTCGCTGCCACCGCAATGTCGTCGACCCACAGCTCCGACTCGTCTATCGACTCAATCCCCAACCGGTAGACGCCTTCGACCGGTACAGCCAGCTTGCCCACCCACTCCACCGTGTACGGGCGTGGCAGCGGAATATCGTGGAAATAGAGATTGATCTGCGGGTCGATTCGAGTGAATGCCGGTGGGTCCTGCCAGTCCCCATTCGCATAGTACCTTCCCAACAGACCGCTGCTCGTAACAGGCGGCACATGCAGCGCCGACGACGGCACAATCTGCTCCTCTTCCCCGGGACGCTGCCAGGAAAGCGATACCGGACCGTCCCCGCCAACCGCCCGAATTCGTACCCTGTGTAGCCCCAGAGCCAGCCTCAATCCGGTCTCAGTTTCGAACCTACCTGCCGGTTGTTCTCTTTCTCCCTCTCTATCAATCTGGGCCACAAGCTCTTCATCTATGTAGAGTTCGGCAGCCGCCGGTGCGCGCAGGACAAACTTGTGCGGGCCGTACTCTTCAATGTTGAGAATCCCCGTCCACTCGGCCGAAAATAGCCCCGAGAGCGGGGCCTCGCCCGGCCAGTTCACCGAAACCGTGGCATGCCTCTCAACAATTACCGGGTTGCCCGTCCACGCTTCACCTTCAAAGTAGGACACTTCCACGCCCTGAATCGAAGATATGTCATCTGGGCTGAGGCGCGCCTCGTAAAGGACCGTCGGACCGCCAAACGGCGGCCTATGCTCGAAAAACTCGCCATTCGGATAGAAGTTGCGCGCCTGCTCGAAGAAACTTCGGCGCTCTGGATCCATCAGAAAGAGCGCGGTCCGCTCCGGCGAGAGCGGCATCGGCAGCGTCTCCGTATACTTGATCGCCCTGTAGTACGGGACCGAGCTGCCCACAAAGCGAACCGACGGATGTCCCGCGTAGTGCGATGTCAGATAGACGTCAGTGTCGACTCTGCCTACGTGCTCCGCCACCACCGACGCCGCGATCGTCTCTCCTGTGGAGTAAGCGTTCCAAACCGCAAAATCGTTCACCTGCCGGACAAAGTAGGTTCTGAAATTGTAAACGCCCACCGCCGCCAGTATCACCGTTACCAACAAGACCGGTGTGCCCCGCCATAGAAAGACCTGCCAGAACTGCCCGACGATCCTGCTGACTGCTGCATGGACCCTGTTGTAGCTCCCTCCTGAACCTTTTCCGCCCTCTCCCTCCTTCAGACTCCACCCGTGCAAAGAGGCCGCACACCAGTTCTGCCACAGCATCGCCAGCGGGACTAGGACCAGCAGATACACGACCGGCAGCGTACCTATGGCGCGCAATGACTGTGGCGCCTCAAAGCTGAGCGAAAATACCCCTCCCGCCAGCAGACCGAAAAACCACAGTATCAGCAGCAGAAATCGTGAGCGCCAGAAGCGGCTCAGGCTGAGCCCGAGCCCCAACACCAGCAGCCCCCCTGCCACCGGCGCCAGCATCGGCTCCCCTGGCAGATTGTGGCGGCCGTTGGGGTCCCCGCGCACGTTGTACATCAGCAAGTGCGTGACAGCGTTTTCCCTGACCTTTCCCCAGACCTCGCTCTCCGGATACTCCTCAAAGATCGATACCGTTCGCGTCCGCTCCAGGTACCGGTCAAGTCGGGCAAACGCAAAACTGGCCAGTGGCGCCAGAAAAAGCAGTACACCCATCGCCAACACCACAAGCCCCTTCCACTGCGTAAGTATCAGTGGCCAGTTCGAGATCAGGAGATACAAAACAAACACGGCAACGACCGCGAGGAACAGCTGAAAAGCGTAGTACGTGTTCAGGCCGAATCCCAGACATAGCCCGGCCCACAGATAGTCGGTCAGCCGACCTCTCCGCAACGCCTTGAACAGTAGGCCGATCGCCAGAAAGACAAACAGCGTCATCAGAATGTTGAACATGCCGATTCGGCTGAAATTCACGCTCCAGCGCGAGACCGCGATCAGAAAGGCAAGCGCAAGCGCGGGTCCTCGGCCAAACAACTGGCTCCCGGCCAGGTATGCAGCGGGCACCGACAGCACACCAGTGATGACCGTCGCAAGCCGAACGACAAATGTGATCTTAGGCAATAACAGGAACAGAAACGAGACCAGATAAACGTAGTGTTCCGGGCCCATTAGCGCACTAACGTACAGCGGGCGATAGTCCGGCTCGCTCAATATCCGCTGGGCTTCCAGTCCCGCCGTAGCTTCGTCATACCACGTGCCTGCAGGGAACTCGGGCAGCCTGTATACCCGCAGAAACATCCCTAAGCAGATAATCAACAGGACAAGCACACGCTGGCCGGTGCTCCATGGAAGCTGCTTCGCGCCTGAACCCGTTGCCAGCACTCCAGCCTTAGTCGGCGAAGGATCGTCTGCGCCGTCCGGCTGCGCACCGCTACCCTGTCTGTCCAAAACTCTCTGTGCCAGGAAAACACTTGCAATGAGAAGAAGAACGCTCGCCCAGTGCAGTTGCCAGAAGCTGTCTGGAGGCCGGTCCGGGTTTGTCAGAAGCCTCTCCAACGACCACGCCGCGAATGCCGCCGGGATCAAGACGACTGCAAGCAGCCACAATGGGTTGAAGCGCTTCAACTGCTCATGGTTGCCCAGTGCCGGCACGGCAAAGTCCGTGCTCCTTCGAAAAGCCCACAGGCCTGCAAGTAGCGCACCACCGAACAGGACCACCGCCGCCAGAATCTGCCTCTGCACAAGCAGCCATTGGCCGCCCACCGCGCCGGCAACTGCCAGCACGCCCCACAAAACATTCGCTCGAACTGTCGCCCCGGTGCCAAGATGGGCGACCTGTTCCAGGGAATCGCCGCCGCCATCATCAGGTCGCTCGCTCTTCGCAGAATGCCCGCCTTGTTGGCTGAAAGACGGGGGGCCCGGCGACAGCAGAGCCCCGACCATCTCTCTGACGACTGACCCATGGAATGCCGCAACTGTGCTGCCCAACAGGGCTCGCCATCCCCGACGGAACGAAGCGTCCGAAACAGGCCTCTCCCCAAAGGCGTCGGCAGGGACCTCTGCCTCTGCCGCTTCCCTCGCCTTGCTGCCTCCCCCGGCCAGCGAAAACCCGCACGCATGACAGAAGCGCTGCCCGTTGTCACACTCCTCACCACACTGGGGGCAGTTCACTGTGGCCGGCAGTCGCCCGCCGCAGTACTCGCAGAAATTCGCCGCAGGACGGTTGGCATGCCCGCAATCCGTGCAGGTCCTCTGCCCCATGATCCGTTCCCTGTTCAGCATGGGCCCGTCACTGAAGTCCTTCGTCTTTCACTGTAATTTGGAGAATCCAATCAAAAACGCGCCGGGGTGAACCCTTTCGAACTTCGGCTACCCCTTGAGGTGATAGATGACATACAACGGGTCGGGCCCCTCATCGACGATCAGTTCCCCTCCCGGATACATCTCCATGATCCTGTCGATCTCTTCAACATACGGGCCCTCCAGCAGGTACGTTACCGGTCCCGGGTCGAGCTTCTCAAGGTCGAATGTCCCGAATTCCCTCGACCTGTCGATCCCATGACTGTCCGGGTAAAGAAAACGGATCGTCTCATACTCGAACCTGCGCTGCCCCGAAAAGTAGTAGATTGTACCGGGATCCTCAAAAGAATGCGCTGCGTCAAGAGACTCGAAATAGTAGGTCGCGAATGTCCACTTGAATGTCGACGTATTGGGCAGTTCAATAAAATAGAAACTGAGATTCCAGACTCCGCTTACCAGGAGCACGAGGACCGATGCCCCCACCGCTGCCGACCGCCCCCAGTCCCCCAGGTGACGGTACCCAAACTGAACCACAGCCCCGGCGCCGACCCCTGCCAGTCCAAATACCCATGGTATCGCTGTGATACTGCGTCGCATCGAACCGGCCGAAGGATCTGTGAGCACCAGGCCCGAAAGAGCGCCAAGTACGACCAGTACGGCCATCAGATGTGGTGGACTGCGCCACTTTCGGATCGAAACGAAAAGCCCAAAGTAGGCGAGTAACGCGATACCCAGGTCCAGCGCACCTACGCCCCCGATTCCGTCCACACCGTCCATGCGCGGGTTCCGCAGCAACAGGGAAAGGGCTTCCCAAACACGCTCTGCAATGAACCCAGCCCTTTCGGCAATACCATCCGCGTTGACAAACTCGTGATAGTCCCACACCGACTTCTGGTTCATGCGGCCGAAATAGGCGTCTGGCGAACGTGCAGCGAACTGTAGCACCGGCGCCGCGCTCAGTGCCGCGCCCAATACCAGTAGCGAAAGAGGAAGCGCTTTGCGCCTGAAAGACTCCCTCTGTAACACAATGAAATGTGTAACCGAAGCAGCCATGGCAGCCAGAAACGTCGGAAATGCAAAATACGTGTAGGGAATCAGCCCCAACAGCACGCCGGCAGCAAACCAGCTCCACGGGTTCCTGCCTCGTTCACCAGGACGCCCCGCGTCGTAGGACTTCATCGCCCACACCAGCGCCGCTGCCGCAGTCGTCGACGCAAAAGCCAGCGGGACCACCCCGAATCCAAGCCGGCTGAAGTGCAGATGCCAGTAGCTCACCGTAAGTGCCGAAGTGCCGAACAGCGCGATCCAGCGCCCGAACCCGATTCGCAGCAGAAAATACGCCGCCGGAACCGTCGCAATGCCAAACAACCCCATCGAAAGTCGAACCGCGAAAATGGACGCGTCCAGCAGCCAGATCATCAGTGCCGTCAGGTAGAACGGCCCCGTCAGTTGCCCCAGCGCTGACGTAGTATACGGCCCAATCCAGCCCTCCTGCAGTATGCGCAGACCCTCGATGCCGGTCACTGCCTCGTCGCCGTGAAACCCGGCCGGGATCTCCTCGAGTCTGTACACGCGCAGAAATGCAGCCGCCACCGTCAGCAGCACGACTGCCGTCAGTTCCCAGCCGTTCCGCCCCACCCACGCCCGGTTCAACTCCCGTAACCTCCGCCCGTCATGCGAAGGCGTGTCCCAGACTAGCCCCCCGCGCACCACCTTCTCGCGTGCCGACACAAGCAGCTGCCGGATGTGGGCGCCAACACCAACGCCTTTCCTTCCTGAAGAAACGCCTCCGTAAATCGTCGCCCCGCAACCATCGCAGAACTCGTGCCCTCCGGGGTTTACTCTACCGCACTGCGGGCAGGCGACATCTGCAGGCCGGCCGCAGCGTCCGCAATACGCAGCGCTCGGCCGGTTGAAGAAGTCGCACCCGTGACAGAGCCACGACTCCACCGAGAATCTGTTCTCACCGTGTGGAGGAGAAGAAGCCAAATCCGAAACTTCCAATGGTGGAAGGCTCTACGCAACGCAAGTACGTCACCGGCACTGGACGAACTGCCGCCCAGAGCCAATCTTACCCAAACGATCCCCGTAGCGCCGCTTGGGACTGCTCTACCAATCCAACTGTTTCTGGGCTCAGTTTCCCGCAAATACGAGAACCCGGTGATTATCCGCGTCGGCTACCAATACCTCGCCTGTCAGCGGATCGATTGCAATGCCCGTCGGCTTGGCAAAGCGGTTGAGATCCGAACCATATCTCCCGAAACTGAACTGGATCTCGCCCCCGGATGAAATTACGTAAATCTGGGCAAACTGCGGGTCCGAAGCATACACCGTTCCGTCGGGGGCAGCCGCGACGAACGGCTTGTCCCAAATGTCCTGGCTCTCCCAGGTCGGTATCAGCCATTCGTATAACGGCACCATCTCCGCCGATATCACCTGTATCCGGCGATTCCAGGCGTCACTGACCAGAATGTTGCCGGTTGTCGGGTGGACAGCGACGTCAACCGGCTCTTCAAAGTGGCCCAGGACGACGCCGCCCCCGCCGACCTGCCGGACGAAATCGCCCATTGGCGTAAACTCAAGGATGCGTTTGTTCCCGGTGTCGGCGACCAGCAGGTTGCCAGCCGGCGTCACTGCCAATCCCCGCGGGCCAAATAGCGCGTACGGGTCTCTGTTATCCTCGGTGATCACGCTGAAACTCCCCCATTTGCGCAGGAAATTCCCTTGGCCGTCAAAGACCTGAATTCGCCCGTTCCACGTGTCGGCCACGAATACCGTGTTGTCAGCCCCAACCGCGATTCCCCACGGCTCTCGAAACTGACCGTCCCCCAACTCCAGGGGCCCTTCCCCGTCAGGATCGGTACAGCCCCTGCTCTCGCCTTCTGCCAGAAAGCACGTACTTCCGAAAGTAAAACGGGAACTACCGTCGGAGGTCAACACCACAACGCGATTGTTGCCTGTATCGAGTATGTATCGCAGCCCGTCAGCCCCAACCGCTATGGAGCGGGGGTTCGCCAGAGGAACCGCACTGTACAGCCCGTTGTACGCGATGCTGGCGCTGCGATCAATCTCCTCATAGCTGAACGAAGGCGACTGGAATGATCCTCCACCGGCAGTGGGAACAACGTTCAGATCCCACACCATCTCAGCAATGTCCCTACGTACGTACATGCGAAAATCATGTCTATGAGGCCATTCCGTCAGCGTACGGTCAGGGTGGTTGCGGAAGAAAAAGATCTGCCACAGGCGGCTGCGCCGCTCACTGTCTCTCAACGCCCCCCAGATCTGTTCAAACGTCAGTCCTTGAGATTTCTCCCCGTCCCATTCCCCCTTGTAGCTCTCTTCAGGCCACCACACGAGCCTGTAATTCCGGCTCACATAGTCGCGCCCAACATACGGCTCCACTTTCGCATAGTTCTTCTTGCCGACAAGGATGATCGGCGCGCTCATCGCTTCAGTTGTCGGATTCGCGCCGTAGAATATGTGGTTGGGATAGAAGCGCATGTACCAAGTCATGGGCCAGGCAACGTCATCGTCGTAGGAAACCTGAATCTCTCGCTCGCCAACCGTACGTTCGCTTATCGTCTCAATCTCCTCCAGGGCCCGCTTTACATCCGGCGCGGCATGGGCATAAACAAGATATTCGGTTGCCATGTCGTAGTTGACGTAGGTAAGCAGGTAGGAAAACCGAACTGTGAGCAGAAACAGTATCGTGAATACGGCCACCGCACTCAGACGCAACGTCAGTCGCCAGCCCGAGCGCACAAAAGCCATATATGTGAGATAAAGCAGTCCGACCAGCAAGCCGAGCGCAAGTATGAAGCGCACAGTCCGCGACAGCGTGTCTACGTCGCGCCCGCCGCCGGGGATTGAGCCGATCAGCGTCGCCACAACAAACAGCAGTGCCGGCAGCAGAACCAGCAGCCACCAGCCTTGCGCATCCCGCACCTTCTTCCAGTCGATTCGACGAAGGATCTCCGCTCCCCACCAGCCTCCGAAAAGTACCATCGGCTGCGCCATGTGCGTCATCAACCACGGCATCTTTTCCCCAGCGTAGGAATAAGACAACCAGGCCCCAAACCCCCACCAGGCAAAAAAGAAAACCAGATAGGGCCGCACGAACGAACTCTCCGCCGCACTGGCAGGCCCCTGCTGCGAAGCGCCGTTCCCGCCCTTGACCTCCGAATCGACCCCTTCACCCTCCACGGCGGCCGCCATTCGCCCAAAGGGCCCGCGCAGGCGAATCGCGAGCAGAGCCAGCCCTCCCAGGCTGAGAAGAAGCGGCAAAAACTCGTAGAGCAAGCTCTGCATTATATAGTAGTACCACGGCTGACTCCCGCGTTGCACCGCCTGCTGAGCCAGCCAGTATCCGAGACTGCCGACCACTCCGGTCGCAAGTCCATCTACCGGATTCGTAAAAAATGTGGTGAACAATATGATCTCAATCGCCCAGAACAGGGCCATCAGAGTGGCCCAATTGGAAAAGCTGAGCCTGCCCTCCTGCCCTTGCCCACCTCGCGAACCCCTTCCATTCACGCTCCCGCTCGCCGGACCAAACCACAAGTAGGCCATCGCTGTGCTTAGTACCGCCATCAGCAGAACCAGAATGGCCGATCTGGCCAGATCCTGAGTCGTACTGTACGCAAGTGCATCCCAACCGAAGAGCAGATGTCCGAGCGGCGCAGCAAACGGCAGAACAAGCGTCAGCAGTAGGACCGCAATATCAGCGAATAAACTGTCTCGAAGTTTCTCTTGCCCCGTCCACCAGCGCCAGAGCGCTGCCCCCACCATGAAGACGCCAAATATCGTGCCCGTCATGAACTGGTTTTCTTTCGCAGCAAAGCCAAGCGCCATCGCGGTCACGGTAAAGTAGAGCCACTTCAGCCTCCGCTCCTCCAAATAGCGGAACATGCAATACACCCAAACCATCGAAAAAAGGACGATGTAGATGTCATTCCGTATGTACCGGCTGTGAAAGAGAATACTGGGACTGATTAGGAAGAGCAGTGCCGTCAGCAGCGCGCCCGTTCGCCCAATCCACCGCCGGTAAAACCACGCCGCCATGATGGTTCCGATTCCTGCCAGAGCCGGCATGAACCGAGCCGTGGCATCGCTGACACCAAACAGAAAATAGATGAACGCGTTCGCATGGAAGAGGAACGGCCCATGCATCATTGGGTTGTGCTGATAGCTCCCGTTTCGATAAAGATCGAGAGAATATACGGCGTGCAGGCTCTCATCATGGCTCATCCCTCGCACGCCAAGCGCGTAAAACCGGCTGACTACCGCCACGATCAGGATCGCTGCCCACGCCATGGTCTCCCAATTGGCCCGCAGCACTGCAAATAGGTTCGAGTCCAGGATACTTTCGGACGGCCCGCCAGTTTCCTTCGGTACGGAATGTTGTGACTCCCCAAGGGCCGAAGTCTCCATCAGACTCTCCGCCTGCTCCTCGGCCGGAGGAATCTCAGTGGAGGTCTCTTGAAGGTGCGCTTCGGTGACCTCGACTGCGGTCTCGTCTTGCTTCTCGCTCCGTCCTTCTGCCATCGCTTACTTCTCCCGTTGTACCCAAAGGTCTACCTCTTGCCGCCCTGGCAAGCTCCCCGCCGCCTGATTTCTTTCACGAAAGAGCATCCACCTTAACATGGCGCCGGCGCTCCCTATCTCAGTCGGCAGCCAGCGCTGTGTCACAGAGTAACTGCTGCCAACGAAACCGGCGGGCAGCAGCTCCAATTCCCCCTCATTCCCAGGCGTCCCGCGAGACACTACCATGGCATCTGCCTCTACCCCGGTTAGATCGCTCCCAGGGTGCCAGCGCAGATCGCTCATGGTTCTCAAATGCCAGAAAAAGAATGGCAAATGGGAATACTCGACCTGAAGATAGACGGGAGCTGCCGTAGCATCCCCTGTCCGCAGGGAACTAAGCCGGGCAATATCTTCCGTCAGCAATGCCATCCCACCGTCCCCGGTCTCAGCGTAGAGTGAACGGCTATGACCGTATTCAGGCCTCAGATTCAGCATCCAGCTGCTGCTGGCTTGGGCCAGAAAAAACGCAACCAAGGTCAGGAAGCCAAATGCATGCATGCTGGCGCGCTCTCCCGACCACCAAACGAAAAACGCGCCCAGCGCCGGAATCAGTAGATAAAAAATAGCCAGACGCGGATCAAAATTGCCGTCTCGAAGCGAACTGCTTACCGTGCCCGTCCAGAAAAAAGCAGTTACAAGCAGAATCCCCATCGTGGCCAGCGCCGGCAACCGTGAGCTGTCCTGAAACAACATTCCGGTCGGCCCCAGCCGCACAAAGTGCGTCGCCGTCCCCGCCGCCAGTAGAAGCAATGGCAGCCCGACAACAAGCAGGCTGACCGGTGTCCGCCCCGGCAACAGGATCAACAAGAGGCCCCAGCCCACACCGGCAACGAGAACATTGAGCCAAATTGCGTCCATGGTCGCTCGTCTGTCGGTTCCAACGACTTCGTCGCCTTGGACAATCCGCCCCGCCCGGCTTCCCGCAAAGAATACCGTCCTGTAAAGGGCGATTGCCACGCCAGCGCCCCCAAACAGAAGGAGGAATGGCTCATCGACAAGCAGCCTCAATAGCGCCCACGTTACTGTGTAATTGTGCTCCGCAAGCAGGATCCCCTCTGTCCCCGACGAACCCACCAGGTGGGCGATTGCAGTTCCCACGCTTTCACCAACGGCCGACAAGCCGGCAAGGTTCGAAAATAGCCCGGTTGATCCTACAACAGCCGTACCCGCACAAACCAGTGCTGCCTGCCTGCCCTGGAGCTGAATTAGACTCGCTAGCCGCCCCTCTCTGAGCAGATAGTAGGCAAAGAGAATCAGGGGCAGCAACAGCCAGGCCAGCGGACCACTAATCAGGAACAGACCGCCTATAACCGCAAATCGATTTACCCGTACAGCCTCTTCTCTGTCATCAAACAGTGCTCCAAGGAGCAGCACGAAGGTCAGTGCTGACAGGGCCGATCCATCAGCCAGCCGGCTGAATGCTAGCAGCCAGGGATCGATCGCGAACAAAACTGCTGCCATAAGTGCGCCGCCCCGTCCCAGGCGGCGCCGCAGCGCCCAGGCCGCCAGAACCATGCCCGCCCCGGCGCATGCCAGCGGGAAGCGGGCCCAAAAACTGCTCCCGCCCCCCGTCACAAAGAATAACGTGCGCTGTATCGTATACAGTAGGGGGCTCAAGGGCGGACGGGGGTCTGGAACCCCGCTCTCTTCCTGCACGCCGGTCGACTGGTCCAGCCAGGCAGGCCAGATCTGAGCGGCCTCCAGGGGTGACACGAGGTTCAGGTCGCCAAGCGAATAAAGTCGCAGTCCCAATGCCAGCACGAAGAGAATCGCGTACAAAGCATGTTCCACCGATGGCCCGCTCACTTCCGGCGTAGTCGCCCGCGCCCCGCGAAACGGCTCCGCAGCTGATTGGCCCCCTGTGAGTGGACCCCTGACCTCTCTTTGAACGTTACTCTTCCCTGGTGTCACCTGCAGCCTGTTGCCCCTGAAACCCGATCTCTATCTGTCCGATGCGCCCTTGGCGCGGTATATCCGATAGCCTCCCTGATCATAGGCCAGCTCGAGGATCTGGCCCAACCGCTCTTCCAGCACAGGCGTAACGCCATACTGGGCGCGCTCCTCCGGGCCAACCAGCACATAGTCGATCTGCCAGCGATTCAGCGTTTCCTCCAGCGTAGAAGGACGCGGAAACTGATAGATCTCTCGGATGGCTTCGACCCGACCATCAGCCATCTCGCCATACGCCCGCCCCCGCCACTGGGCCTCGTGTCCATCCCATCCTAACAATGTCGCCCTGCCTGTCGCCGCGCTGATTCGCGCAGTATTTGCCCGGTAGCTGGCCCCCTTGGCCTCCAGAACGACCGACTCAGGACGCGAATTGCTCCTGATCCAGTCGATAACGGCCAGCTCATCTTCACCCACGTAGGCGAGGCCGTCGAGAGTCGGCTCGCGCGTGCCGAACCCTTTAATCTTAGCATACGCCCCAGCCGCAGGATAGACAAGGGTCGCCAGTATCAGGAGGAGAGAAAGAACCGATGGAACTAACCCCAGTGTGGGAAGGGCCGCCCCGCCCCCGCCTCCCTGACCGGCGCGACGCACCGCCAGTTCAATATACCTGGCTATCGCATATGCCGCCGCGATTCCGAACAGCAACCAGCTCTGGTAATAAAACTTGAATACGGTATTCATGCGCGTGCCGAAGTTATCACGCAGATACACAAACTCCGGCAAATACGTCAGCAGGCTCCCAATCGCGAACAGGCACAGGACAAAGGTGGTCGTCCGTGCGCCGCTTCCCGACCCGGCCAGCCGTTGCCACAGCAGACTCACTGTGACCGCCGTTAGCCCGCCCATCAACAGAAACGTCCCGGGATGCCCCAGTCGCCGCCCCACGATGCTCGCCAACAGGTCGCCGGACGCCTCCGACGCGTTCGCCGACAACAGCCCGGTCGTCACCAGAAACACCAGTGGCAGTCCCAGAACGAGTACCACCGCCGCGACCAGCACATCCGCCCGAGGTCGCCCCTCCCGCCAGCCCAGGACGACTAAACCCGCCCCCGCCAGTAGGAAATGCCCGAACATCACCAGAAACTGGGGCAGTCGCGTCGGATGCAGCAAGTTTGGCAAAATGCCCCCCGCCTGGCTCTGCGCCGTCAAAAAGTACGGCATATACAACAATAGGGCCCCCAGGACAACCGTAACCCCAACGATCGTCCCCCGCGTCAGCGCCCTGCGCAGCGCGACGACAGTATCTCCACTTCTGCGGGCGCCCGTGAGCATCGCTACCAATACAAGCAGGAGCCAGTAAGGAGGGAAGTCCCAGGTATTCAAAAACAGTAGCGCACCGGCCGCGGCTATCACAAGCAGAAGCCCGCCCGCGCCCATCGCGCCGTAAACCGATCTGACCTGAGCACTCAAGTCGGAACGGAAAGAGCCAGTCTTTACTGGCTCCTCACCGGAATCTTTGTCCTGGTGTGCCTTCGTTGCGCCGCGGTTCCGTCCCTCTGGGCTGAACCAGTTCAATGCGATGGCTACGACCAGAAGCACGAACGGCATGGCCAGCAAATGGGGATGATTGTCGGACAGTACATAACTGAAGATCGGAAACTCGTCGATGATCTCGATATGGTTCCCGTCTAGGTCGATGTCTTCAATTACGCGGCTGGCTCGCCACCACCAGCTCCACCCGCTGTCAATGTACCATTTGCGCGTCACCTCTGCCCGCTCCGGAAAATTATATACGTCGACCAGTTGAATCAAGCCGCCCATCCGCACACCTTGAGCATAGAGCCACTCCAGTATCATGTGCAGATTAGAGCTCAACGCCACGGCAACCGCCGTCAGCAGCCCTGCCAGGTACGGGAAGGCATCCCCGGCCCCCTCAACCTTCAGCCCATCTGTCGAACCTTTGGAGTCCTTCTCCTCCTCCTGCCTATCCTCTTTGGAACCAAGTCGATACAGGTTGTACCCCACCCCAAAGCTCGCCGTAACCAGCAGGCCGAACCAGCACGCCTGCCCCACGTTATAGGCAATCTCAGGCAGCTGGCCGGACAAATGAGCCAGCGTCGAAATCATCCAGTAGCCAAAATAGTAGTAGCTGATTGCATAGCCGGCCAGCCACGGATCGCGCGGCGGATACGTTGCGCTGCTCCAGATCCCGTTGATGAACATCAGGTCCATCGGCTGTTCGGTGTGGTTGATCGCGGGATCGTGCGAACGTACCCATGTCCAGACCGCAAAGGCGAGTAGGAACAGAAGCTCGACACTCAGAATGTATTTCCAGGAAGGAAGCAGCCTCAGGGGGAAACCGGGTCCGGAATGTTCGCTGTTCCCATCGGCTTGGCTGCCGCGCAGTAGAGCCCAGATGCTGAGTAGAGCCACAAGCACGACCGCCAGCCAGGCCCCGCCTGAAGTATTGCGAAGCAGGCCATAACTGGTTCCCAGCCAGAGCACAAGGCTCACCAGGAATATCCCTAATACGCGCGCAAACGCATAACCGCGATCCGGCAGAGCACTGAACTGCCTCAGTGTCAGCGGCATCGCCGCCCCGCTTACAACCTGCGTTACCGCATACCAGGACAGAAAAGCAACGACGATTTCACGCACGCAGCCCGCCCTCTCCCCCGTCGCCGGCATCTGCCGGTTCTTCGCCCAGTGAGAAACGGCGCTCCTCACTCGCCATCTCCCCCAATCCTACCTCCGTCGCCTCATCTGCTCTGCATACCTGTCCCGACTCCATCGCCCCCCCGAACTGAAGAAACGCCTCCCCGATTACCCGTCTCCCAAAGGACCCCATCGGCGGCAAACTGTCTGCTTCGAAAAAACGGGCCTCCAGAATCTCTACAGGATCGATTCTAATCTGCCCGCCGCCGATCCGCCCCAGCAAATAGAACTCCAGGATGCGTCCCATCGCCCGGTGGCAGACTAAACGCTCGACCGATGCCTCCAGCGCCAGCTCCTCCTTCACCTCCCGTCGCCAGCAGTCATGGATCGTTTCCCCGGGAGACAGCCAGCCTCCGGGCAGCCCCCACAGCCTCGTATTGTGGAAACGATGCCGCAACAGCAGGACCTGCTCATCATCGTTCAGCAGGACGCCGCTCACGCCTACGATGACTTTGCCGGTGACCCCCCACGTAACCGCGCCGCGCAGCCACCGCGGCGCCCTTCGCCAAATGCCTGCCGCCATCGGCGCCAGACCTGTGAGTTGGCGCATCCGCCCCCTATCGGCCCTTTAGCTGGCCCTGAATGTGAGAGGAAACCGCGTATATCGTAACCTCGGGGTTCCGATAGACCGACTCCAGGAGCCCGGAGGCTGCCAGCTCCGCCAGTCTCCAGTCTGCCCCCGGATGTTGTTGCCTTTCCAACTGGCCCGCGTAGATGAGTCCGATCTCCAGTTCCTCTATCAGGCTCTCCATACGCGCCAGATCCTCCGTATTCCAAAACTCGGAAAGTAGGCCGTGCCGCTTGCCAACGTCCTTACGGTAACGCTGTTCCCCCGCGTGCATTCCCAACAGCCCGCTCAATCCCGTTAGGCTGGCCACACGTGTGCCCCCGGCCCGGTAATAGTCGAGCTGAGCAGATTCTGCCAGCACCAGGTTGCCCCGTACGTTTTGCAGCAACCACTGCACCGCCGCCCAATCGTACTGTAATTCGATGGCACTGTTGCTGTCAGGCCAGTGGTAAACGCCCTTCTCCATGAAGGCCATCCCATTCAGAGTCCCAATCGGAGGGCGCCAGCCCGGGAATCGCTGCGAAAGCCGCGACGGCGTCCCTAGCAGAGGATAGACCAGGCTGGCCGCAACCAGAACGACAAAGGCCAGCCCCCAGGCGCCTCGGACCGCCGCCAGCGCCGTTCTGAAACGAAAGCGCGAGTTCCAGGACTCCACACCAACCGAAGGTAGTTCTCCTTCTATACCCCTGCCCCGCTGCATCGACTCAAAACGCGCCAGGATCCTCGGCAGCGCGATCGCCGCCGCAACAGCCCAGAGCACCCATACCTGGTTGTAGAACTTGAAAAGAGTGTTCATCCGGTAGGCGTCGCCGCCTTGGAGATGGTCCTTCAGATACACCACCTGAGTTCCGGCCAGTACCGCCAGGCCCGTCGCTGCCAGCAGCGCAACACATATCGTTCCCGTGTCAGCCTCTCTCTCGCGCCGCCAAAGGTGCGAGACGGCTATGCCAAACGCCGGCACGCAGACAGCCAGTACCGTCTGGTTTGTAAATAGGAGAAGCAGCAAAGAAGCAAGGAACAGCGCCGGAAGCAGAATGACCTCGGTGAAATAGGCGACAGTCGGGTTCCGCACAAGCAACCTGTGAATTCGCAAATAGCGATTCCGGCGCAGTTCCCCCCGCCCTACCACCAGCCACGTAAAGATGACAAACGCGAAAAACCCCCAGATCTGCGTCCACTTGCCCAGGTCATCAGGCGACCGCACCAACCCGATACCGCTCGCCGCAACATTCGTGTAGCTGCTGAAGAAGGGCAAAAATAGTAGATATGCCCCGCCCGCCATTACGATCCCCAACCCCGCAACCGGCACAACATGCAATCGCCCTCCCCTGCGGTAAAGTGCGACCGCCAGCGCAAGGACGCCCAGCCCCAGATACGTGGGCAGATCCCACAAGTTGACCGCCGCCAGCACCCCCAATGTAAAGGCCAGGCCGCCGACAAGCACTGCCCCGCTGTGCCAGTTCTTGCGCCAGTCAACGTTATGGCTGTCCAGAAGCGCCAGCACCAGCGCCGCGAAAAACAAGGAAAACGGAATGCCGATCATGTGTGGATGTAAATCGGCATAGGTGAAACTCCAGTAGGGAAACTCGTTGATCGTATGGGGAATCACACGGCTGGGCGCCCAAAAATCATATCCCGGCAGAGCCGCGCCGGAGCTCAAGACGCGCCACAACCCGCTGAATGCATGGACCGCCTTCTGAATTCCCGGAACGCTGCTGACAAAACCGCTTTCGCTGACTCTGCTCAGCGATTGCACCAACTGCACAAATCCAGCCAAATTGCCGATAACGGCGACGAACAGCGGAGCCAGCAGCGCCGCACCTATGCCTTCGTGCCAGGACGGCTGCGGGCCGATAGGTCGCCCATTCGACGGCTCCCCTTCCTGCGGCCCCCCTCTCGCATCAGCCTCTGCCTCGAAACCTGTGCCGGAAATGTCCTCCTTTACATAGCTGATTGAACCGGTTGCCTCCGGCCTTGCACCCCTGACCAGCGCCCAGTGTGGACCGCCGCCCCAGCTTTGGGATCGCTCCTGTTCTGCTACGTCTTCCCCGGTTGGACCGTCGCCCGGCCCAGCCGAAAACAGTTCCTCCGCATCATCCGTCTCAACGGCGCCGACTCCGGTCTCTGGTTGTTCAGCAGTAAACGGACGCGCCGGCGTCTCGCCGGCCGCCGTGCTTTGCAGCCGCGTACGGTTCCCTCGCGGTCGGATCCCGCTCACCGAATATGCAACGGCAAACGCGTTAACCACAGTAAGCGCAAACAACATGGGAATGGCCAGATTGAAGGCCACCTCCGCGTAGATCCCCGTCAACTTGATCAGGTAACCGACCAGATAGATCCCGTAGTAGTAATAGTTGATGTACCCGCCCGCAAAATGCGGATCAACCGGCGGAAAATACGGGCTCCGCAAAATCCCGTTCAGAAACGCAAACTCCATGAACTTCTCACCGCCGAACCAGGGCTGCCAAATGTCCGGATTCGCCCGCCGGACCAGCACAAAGAACAGGAATGAACCCGCGAACAGCACCTCCCCAACCAGCAAAATCCCCCACATGCGCCGCACAAACGACACTACATCCCGCCACGTGAAAACCAGTACACCAGCACCCAACAGCGCAACCATGCCCGCGACCAGCCACGCATTGCGCACCGTGTTCTGCGCCAGCCCGGAACTGGCGAATATCCAAAGCAGCCACCCACTCAACAGCCAGCCCAACGTCTTGGCCAGCAGAAACCCGCCATCGCGCAGTACGCCGAACAGCCTGAATGCCAGCGGCCACGCCACCCAGCCCAGCGCAGAAACAACAAGCCACCACCAGCCTACCGCAAGCCACGGCGATCTGCTCGCCGCCGTGTTCCATCTGTAATTGTCCACCAGAGGCAGTTCCCGCAGCGGCGTTTCCAGCAGAAGCGAAGGCCTCGACCCCTCTGCACCTTCTGCACCCTCTGCACCCTCTGCCCGCGCCCCGTCTCCGCCTTCCGGAATCGCCTGCCCCTGCACGAGCGCCAGCAAAAGGTTGATCAGGCCCCGGTCCTGGCTCTCAGGTGCACTCCCCAGCCCGATCGCGTTTAAAACAGGCGCCAGCGCGGGCTCACGACCTCGGTCCCAATGCACGGCGCCCTCCCACGACCCTCCCAACAGGCCGTCGATCTCAGAACCGCTCAACGCCCGCTCCTTCGCCAGTATCGACACCCGCGGGTGGTCATACAGGCTCCAGCTTTCGTCGGCATCGTGGTCCGGAAACGTCAGGCCCAGCAATCGCGGCGGCGTCGTGAAGTCTGCCGCCAGCACGAAGCCCAGCTGCCCCCCGAACATCAGCTCATAGTAGAGATTGGTCATCGGGTACCGCGCCGGCAACTCATCCACGCTCTCGTAAATCCGTTTGGAACTGTAGATGACGTAATCGGCCGCCAGCAGCTTCTCCTTCAATATCTCGTACTTCTCCGCCGTGTCCTCCTCATACGGCGACCAGTCGATGTGCCGCAGACCGTGGCTGCCCATGTCCATCCCCGGTTCCCCCGGCAGCCTCTTCGGCAGCGGATCGTCCCATGACTCCCACAATATCACCGAACCCGGCGGCGCCTTGGCATAGACCCAACGGCTGGCCGTCACCCACGTATGCTCGCTCCCATAGACGCCGTTGGCATACGCCAGCGACCAGAACAGACCGCCCCCAACCGCCGCCATGGCCAGTATCACGCCCGAAAGACGTGCAGCCAGCCCAAGCCTCCCACTGGCTCTCAGCCGCAGAAGCCAGACGATCAACCCCGCCGCAAAGAGCAGGACAAAGGGGAGCACCGGACTCATATACCGGTTGAACTTGGCCAAAAACGCGCCCGTAATACCAAAATACGGCACAACCCAGGCCCATACGATGAGCTCTCCGGCCCT
The DNA here is from genome assembly GCA_028819675.1 of Caldilineaceae bacterium. Next base: position 22,650 of record JAPPKT010000364.1, read on the forward strand.
CGCCCGGTAGAGTGCCGCCTTACCCAACGCCCACGCGCTTCCGGCCAGCGCCGCCAACCCCAGGGGCCAGCCCAATCCCCAGACGACCTGCTGCTCGATAAAATACAGATAGGGCACCGTGTTCCGGTACTGCCGCGTAAAGGGAAAATCGGCCACGCCGCGCACCATACGGCCCTGTTCAACCAGCGTTGCCTGGATGAAGCTCACCCAGTCGAGCACCGCATAGGGGCTGGTGACAAAGAAAACAACGGCAGCTGCCAAATAGGCGGCCAACAATTGATGGAGTGAGCTCCCTGCTTTCCCCCTCCCGTCGATCGACCGATTCTGCTCTCCTCTCCTCCATTCCAGGATTAGCGTCGCCGTCAGTGGCGCCGCCAGAATCGGAAGCGCGCTGAACTTGGATGAGACCGCCAGCCCCGCGCCGATTCCCGCCAGAAGCACACCACGCCAGGAGCGCTCCTGCACCATCAGCACGCCACCATACACAGCTACCACCACAAATGTCGTGCTTGCCGGGTCCATCGCAAAAAAGTGGCTGAGCTGGATGGCTTGGGCGGTAAACGCGTAAAGTGTCGCCGCCAAAACACCGCCTAACGCCCCGTAGAGCCGCCTCCCCAGCAGGAAAAGCAAAAAGATCGTTAGCGTGTCCAGAAGGGCCATCATCAACCGGCCCGCAACTGCCACCCCTTCGCAGGCCGTGTTGGCCCGCTCCATCAGTCCAATCGTTCGATCGGGAAGGGGCAGCAGACCGGCCGGGCCGGCCAATCTGCTCAGCACTTCGCCGGTCAGAATACCCAGATACAGCGGAAAGTGGCCGTAGGTAAACGACCGCCGCCGCTCGTTATGGCGGTCCCACAAAGGGTTGAGCGGGCTGCGCTGCGGGTCCGGAAACGCATCGACGGTCGAGGGCCAACCAATCGTCGGCGCATAGAAGCAAGTCGTGCTTCGCTCATCAGGGTGAGAATTCAAGCCGCCGTCAAACTGGACGTTCCAGGTGCGTAACCCTAGCCCGGCCACTATGACCGCACCCAAAACAAGATATATGACTATCGAAGAGGACTTTCGCGAAAAAGCTTGCATCGGTATCCGGGCGTCACCGCCACAGCAAGATCAGAATCCTGAATCCACAGCCGGCAGCAGGCAACCTGCCAATTGCTCAACAATTCTATCACGGTCGCTCGCGAAAGTTACGACACAAGACACCCTCGTTCTGATGCTTTGGACCGGCCGCGCCGGGTGCTGCACCGCAATCAAAAACGCCTGAAGAAGGACTTTCCGGTCCTCTGGGATCGGTGGTCCGACTTACGCTGGCTCTCAGTGCCTGTTCTTTGGATTCGAGTTGAACGCACGCTGACTTGGGGTGTCTGTCTCGGAGAGGCTGGGCCCGTCCCAGAGGCCTGGATCTTCACGTGCCAACTGAACAGTCAGTTGGCACGTCGATTTACTGCTTTCTGGCCCAAATACTGCCGCTACTGAGGCTCTATCGGCCAGTTCCGTATCACCCACTCAATCTGATGCTCCGGCGGCGGCGGCCACAGCAGGTAGACGTCAACCCAGCGGCTCCACAACACCAGGTTGTGGTCGTCATAGCCCAAATCTATGCGCCGGAACAAAATGTTGCCGCCCGTATCCAACGCATCCCCAAATCCGTATCCGGGAACGTACACCCTGGTGCGCAGCGGAATGATGTTCGGGTCCACGGCTACGATTCCCTTCCGCATCCGGTCCCCTGTGCGCGTAATCCCGTACCACGGTAGGCTTGGAGAGACCCCGGCGGTGGACGCGCTGTAACTGGTTGCCCTCATCCTGATCTTGCGCCAGTAGGTGATCTCCTGGCCGTCTTCCGTGACGAAAGTCTGCGCTTCTATCTTCTGGCCGTACACTATCCGTTTGTTGCGCGGCTCCTGTGCCACCCAGACGTCTTCCAGGGAACGGTCGTGCATCTCGCCGTCCCGATACAGAACGCGGAAGCGCCTCCGCGTAATGCCCTCTGCCCCCTCAAATTCAACCAGAGTGTCAATTGGAAGGTCCGGATCCCCGACCCACTCCGTCTCAAACGGAGCGATCTCATCTTGTACTTCGACCTCTTCCCGAACGCGTACAATCTGAATCTGCATGTCCGGATACAATCCGGCGCTTAGCTGAGGAGTCACTTCGTCAAGGCCCGTCAGGCCAACACCTATCTCCGCCAGTACGTCTCCCACGGATTCGCTCAGCGTTCGCGTCCTATACAGCACTCCGTCTGCCACCAGACTGACAGGAATGCTTCGTCGAATGAAAACGCGCAGTCCCGAGCTGACAGGTGTGCCCAGCGCGGGCTGCACCTCATCGCCAAGAAAAATCGTGACCTCCGCATCCCGCAGAGCCTCGCCCACCGTGTCCGCCAGCGTCTGTATCGTATAGGGAATCGTGTCCTCGTAGACCGTCAGACGGACTGAGCGGTTGACCTCGATCAGTACTGGAGCTCTCTCAACCCTGTCCCAACTCGGCCCGCCCGAAAGACGGGTCTCGCTGTCCCGACTCCGCTCCATCGGAACTGGGTCCTCCCACCCTACTTCCTTACCGTAAATCAATACCTGGTCGCGAGGACTATATGGAATCCCCGCGTCAACCAGCAGTTCGGCAGGCGTCTCGGCCCAACTCGTTGCCTCATACTCCCGACCGTCCGCAACGATAAGGAAGGGCTGCGGCCTTTCAACCGAAAGACGCAGACCGTCTGTTATTCTGGTGTCAAGATTGTGGGAAATCCGTAAGCCTTCTGGGGCCGCCGTCCGCGACGGGGCAACCCCCTCAACGGTCGACGTATCTCTGACCGTATCCTGCGCCTGTGCCACACGTGCAGGAACGATGGAACTCTCGGTCAGTCCGCCTCCTGATGCTGCCTCCGGGCCCGTTAGCAGGCCGACGTCGGTCAGCAAATCACCCACGTTACGCCTGTGGGTCTGTACTGTTTTTGTGACCCCGTCCACTTCAATCTCGACTGTGCTTGCCGTCAAGTTCCAAAGTATCCAGAGTCCTGCGATCGCAGCCGTCAACGCTGACAACTGTACCAGAACACGGATCCGCCGCCCCGTTTGCCGCCTCAATGAACTCCCGGAAACGGCAACTTTCGGCTTCATCCGTCGGGTGACAGTAGCCATGGCAACATTCTATCCATAATTTGCTATGATCAAAATTTAATACCTTCCCGATGGCAAATAAGACCGATTGTATGAACAGAATGTTCCCCGAAATGCAAAACAACCTGATCTGACCCCTTCCCCATGCTCTTTGACACGGTTTCGTCACAGTTTTGCACACCCTCTTCGAGTACCACCTGTGCCACAAACCATGACCACAACCTGCCCTGAATGCCCCGTCCATCCAAACTCCCCGTGGGGGCACCCCTTGTGGGTGCCCACTTCCTACACCCCAGACCGCCCTATGCATCCAAATCCCCCGTAGGGGCACCCCTTGTGGGTGCCCACGCCCGCCCCCAAAAACGCCCTATCCGTCCGAAACGCCCCGCGGGCCACCCCTCGTGAATGCCCTGACTGTTCCCCCACCCGCGCCGGTGCTGGGTGAAACGTTGCGTCCCTCGTGGATTGAAAACACTGTGCGCTTGTGAATCCCAGGTCAAACCTCGACGACCACTAACCACTGACCACTGCTCACCCACCGGCGAGGCAACGCCCGATTCCTGACAGTACATCTCGTCACCCCTGTTTCCGGCTGACCGCCCACCATACGCACACAGAACTCGGCATGGCAGATGCCAGCCATCCCTTCGCCGGAAGGCGCGGGCGCGCAAAATCGTGTCCTCATCATCTGACGAGGACACGCTCTCTCACGGACTCGAACTGGAAAAATGGGATTGAGGCGAAAGCTAAACAGTTGCCGCAGGTGGGCAACTCAAAATGCCCGCCCGCGCAACGACGAAGTCAAGCCGTCAAGCCAGCCAGTTCATCTCTCCCAACATCGGCCACCGGTACCGCTCTTCCGGCCCTGTATTGCGCGCCCAGCCAACCAATATCGGCTCATCTGCTCGCTTCTGCGCCATCTTCCGCCGCACCTGCTCAGGGTCCCACTCCCGCAAGATCTCGCCCCGCAGGTCCCGCAGAACTGACTGGCAACCGGGATCCTCCGCACGGTCAACCAGCTCGTCCGGGTCCTCTCTCAAATTGAAGAGCTGTGCAGGCTGTTCATGGTAGTAGATGTACTTCCACTCTTCTCGCCGGATCATGCGCTGGTAAGCACCCTCAGGAGGACCAAAGGTATCGGTGCAATACTCCGAAAACGCCGTATCTTCCCACGGTTTCGCCTCGTCCCGCCCGTCTATCAGAGGAAGAAAGCTCCGTCCCGCCGCGTTGGGCAGCGCCGGCGCCTCCATCGCGTCAAGCATCGTGGCCGCAACATCCACCGCACTCACGACGCGCTCGCAGCGCTGATTCCCGCCAATCCTGCCCGGCCAGCTCATGATCAGCGGCACCCGCACCGACTCTTCATAAAACACGTGCTTCCAGAAAAGTCCGTGCTCCCCCTGCATGTCGCCGTGGTCCGACGTGTAAATGATCAAAGTGTTCTCGTCAAACCCGTTCTCAGAAAGCGCGTTCAAAATCTGTCCAATCATCGCGTCCGTGCGGTAGACCAGACCCGCGTAGGCCGTCCGCGCCCGGCGTACCTCCTCTTCGTCCATCACCTCGATCCCCGTCGACTCCCGCCACCAGCGCAGGAAGGGATGCTGGTCTTCGGCCGCCGGCGCAGCTTTGCGCGGAAGCCCCATCCTGCCCGCATACAGGTCGTAGTCCTCCTGCCGCGCCACATACGGCGGATGCGGAAGGATGAACCCGACCGAAAGACTGAATGGCTGCTTTAGCAGACCCGCCCGCTTCTGCACGCCAAACCTGTTCAATCGATCGATTGTTACCGCCGTCACCTCCTCGTCATGGACCTGGTACGCGCTCTGACCGGCTCCCGAACGTTTCAGGCTGAGATGATGCGGCCCGGCCGTGACACCGAGAATGCCGCGATCAGGGCCCGGGTTGCCCGGGTGATTCGCACCGTGGTCGCCTACAAACCGCGCCGCATACCCGTGCAGCTGGTCCGGCCCCAGCGCGTGCATCCGCCCCACAAGCTCCGGCTGATACCCCGCCGCGCCCATCGCATGCGCAATCGTCGGAATCCTCGACTCCAGCGCGTGCTCATTCGTCCAGACCTCGTTCTGAAACGGGTGCCGCCCGCTCAGCATCGACATCCGCGAGGGAACGCAGATCGGCGAGCTGCAATACGCATTCTCAAATACCACCCCGTTGGCCGCCAGCCGGTCGAGATTCGGCGTATCGACCAGATCGTCGCCATAGCAGCCCGTCACATGTGGACTATGCTGGTCCGAGTGAATATAAAGCAAATTAGGCTGGCCCAAATCGTCCATAGCACTCTCCAAAATATCTCCCTGTCCTCGTCTTACCTTCCCGATTCCAAAATATCCCACAACGCCCCGAAGTCCCCTCTCTCCTGCCCTCCCTCGCAATTCGCGCCGTTCCATGCACTCCCCTGCTTCGGTGGTGGTAGATTAGCAAAGACGACCGAGCGCAGCAAATACCGGCTGCCAAACAACTGGCCGCTAACCACCGACCACTGCCCACTGACTACAGCCTACTGACTACTGACTACTGCCTTTCTGGGCGGTCGGGCCTAATAGGCCCACCCATGTTGGGGGGGGGGGCGGGCCCCCCCCCCCCCCCCCCCCCCCCCCCCCACCCCCCCCCACCACCGCCCCATGGATTATAAAA
>JAPPKT010000322.1 GCA_028819675.1 Caldilineaceae bacterium
TGTTTTGCTGCACGTAGTCGGCGACCACAATCAGAAAGCACGCCGCCACGGCCGTGCGCCCAATGGAAAAGACGGTGCGGGACACGATCAGCCCGGACAAGGTAGACACCAGCGGCGCAATCAAGATGCCCAGCGCCATTACGACGAAACCAATCGTCAGCACCAGCCGCCGTCCCTTCTGGTCGGCCAGGGCGCCCGCCGCGCCTGCGAGCAGGACCGTGATGATCTGGCCGATCGCTCCCAGCGTTCCCGTCGCATCGCCCATTTCCGAGTTGGGCAGATTGAGATGATGCTCAAGCAACCAGGGCTGCACCATATTCAAACCGATGAAGCAGAACGCCATGCAGCAGACGCCCAACAACAGCCCCACTGCGTTTATCGGCACCACGCCCTGATTGAGCGACATGCCCGCGATTTTTTGTGTCGGCACCATAACTAACGTCCTCGGAGTGTACTGCCGGAGCTTTTACCCCAACGGTGAAACGATTGTTGGATGATCCTGGATTACCGGGCAACATCCGCCACGGAGCCACCCACTGGCGCCCGACCGTCGCTACGATCTGCGGGAGCAAGCAACACTTGCCCGCATTTGCCGTTCTCCTCCCCGTCTAGAGTTTGCCAGAATTTGAATCCGAAGTGCCTCAGTTGTTGGGTGGACCCTCACTACATGGATCGGAATCCGGGGACTAGACGAAGAGCGTTCGGCGCAATCCTCTAATCGGATTGCTATGCAGCCGAGACCAGCAGTCGGCAATTGTCCCACGTCCTTACCAGCAAACGGCACGTCTTCTCCCCGGGCCGTAGAGAAACCATCCTCGTGTTCTTTGTCCTCCACTTTCCAACGTCGCATGATGTTCGAGAGTTCTTCTGGGCGCTTTGGCGATTTCGAGGAAAGCTGAATCCGCGTTACAAAACGTTACTCATCGTTACCTTGGCGAGAAGAAGAAAACTCCTTGACCCTTATCTTGTGCATTGCATCACGAGGCGATGCAAAGGAGCAAGAGATATGACACTGATTTCAAGAACTGGCGCCGACAACGTCAGCGTGTGGGGCGAGGTCGTATTGTTCGCGGCCGCGTTTGTCGCCCCTTTCGCTGCTTTCTCGTCCAACCTGAGCAGCTAGACCACCTTTCACAAGCAGCGGCGCCCTGTTTCTGGTTCTCCCCCTTCCAAGAGACCTCCCCCAATTCACGGAACAGGGTCAGGTCGCCCCCGGTCTCTTCCCCTTACCGGGGGCGGCCCTGCTGCCCTCAAAGGCGCCTCCCAATTCCAAAAGCAGTGTCTTCGCAGCCGCGTGTAACAAACCCACGGTTACGAGGCGGCGCCCCAATCCCGCCCACGACCTGCTGATTGGTTTTCCCTCCCAACGGCCGGCAAGTAAACTGCATCTAATAGCGGACTTCTAGCACTCTGACGCTTTCCGGCATGGATTTCGACGACTTGGCTGGCCGCGCAATGCAAAAGGCGGCACTGGCGACGGTCGGCCTCGCCGTTAGAGCCACAGCGGAACTCATGACGGCGCCTTCGCGACGTACATGGCCTGCATCGCCCGGGCCTGCGCGGCGAATTCCTCGCGCAGCGGCGCGGGTGACAGCACTTCCACCGCGCCGCCGAAACCCAAGAGCCACCAGCGAAGTTCCTGCGTGTCGGCGACGCTTGCCTCGACCAGGACACGAGCTCCGGTCTGGCGCGTAATACGCTGGTCGCCGGACAGCCGGCGTTCGGCAAGGTGCTCCGCCACTTCCAGGGACACGGCGACACGCAACGGAATTTTCTCGCTGGTCAGTGGATAGGAAAACCGCAACTCGTCCTGGATGTGGCTGACCAGCCGGAATCCCGGTGGCGTTGTGGCGGGCTGGTTCAACAGCTGCGCCTTGCTCATGCGGTGCAGCGCGTAGTGGCGAACGTCGGGGTAGTTCCAGGCGGTGGCCACCAGGTAAGCCACGGTTTCGCGAAAGACCAGGCCCAGCGGGTTGAGTGTGACCCGCTGCGAGCGTCCTTGCGAGCGGCTCCGGTAGTTAATTTCCAGCAGGCGTTTGTTGAGTAGGGCATCGTAAGCAGCGCGCTGAACGTCCTCCCTCACCGGCGGCGGCGCGAGCGCCGGGCCTCGCGATATGATCCGCGTACGGTTGGCCCAGCGTCCCAGCGCGGAACCTTTCAGCAGGCTTTTCGCATGCTCGAAGTGGCCGTCCAGCAGTCGCAGCGTCGCGGGCGGCATGAGCGGCCTCAGGTACTCGTTGGCCAGGCGCAGCGCAAAGGCCGTGTGCTCGGTCATGGCCGGCAATTGCGTCATGGCGTGTCTGTCGATCCAGTACCAGTGATTGGTTCTCCCCACGGTTTCGCAAGTGATGGGGAATCGGCCGGATAGGTATTCCAGGTCGCGCTGCATGGTGCGGGCATTCACGTTGAACTCGGGATCTTTTTCGCCCAGTTCGGCGAGTATCCGTGCGGTGGTCTTGCGCGCCGGATGGGCCGGAATGCACTGCAGTATCGCCAGGTAGCGGAATACGGTGTCCACGGCTCTTCGCATGTCGCCATTCTATCCGGCATTCTTTATGCGACGCAATATGTCGCATTCGTTTCATACCATGCTAAGGGAATTCAAGACACGGAGAATGTGCATGCTTACGCCTTACGAAAGCCGCCTGGGCCTGACCTGGCTCGCCAACGCCGCCGAGCGCATCCACCACCGCCGCCCGGAGGCCGCGGAGCTGGCCGAATGGGTGAACGAAAACATCGAAGCGCTGGTGGCCAGTCTGGCCGGCCAAGGTTGCGGCATAGACGTAGAGGGACTCGCTGAAGCCGCCGGCGAATGCGGGAGCGGTCGACCGCGCCGGCGCCTGTCGCGCGCGAAGCGCGCTGCTGAGGAGAGTGGCGAAACCAGCGTACAGGCTTGGCGACGCCTACGCGCTGCGTTGCGCCGGGCCAGTAACGCAACGCAAGCCATCAAACCCGACGCCACGGCATTGCGGCTGCAGCAGTTGGCACGGATTACGCGCCTGGAAGACTCGGACCTGGAGGTTGTGGAAATGTTGCTGCGCTACCAGACCCAGCCGGCGCTGGAATCGCTTCTGGACGATGTGTACAGCGCGGGAACGCCAAGGTACAGCCGGCGCAGCAGCCCAAGTCTGAAGAACCCCGCTCTCTCGGAGTTGCTGGGCATTTCTCATAATACCCTGTTGTCCCGTTGCTCTCCAGACGCGCCGCTGCCCCGCTCCGGCCTGCTGGCGGTGGACGACGATGGCGAGGTGTCCGTAGCCTCGCG
>JAPPKT010000013.1 GCA_028819675.1 Caldilineaceae bacterium
GCGAGGAGGAGACCAAGCACGCCTGGGCCGTGCGCCACGACGGACTGCTCATTGGCTCCGGCTGGTATGAATAGGCTTTCGATGCGCGCTCTGAGCGCGGTGATAAGGCAAATCAGCAGGGGTGCTCGACCGGGTGCCCCTGTTGTTCTCTGGCGCCGCATACGAGCAGTGGCGCACGCAATGGTCATGTTCAGGCAGCCTGCTATCCTGGCGGCGGCCAAACACGAAAACTGTGCTCCGGACAACGACTTGTCGCCTCCAATTCTGACCATCTGCAACTTCCGAACATCCGGATTGAGACGGCAGCCGCACACCTGTCGGGATCACTTCTATGTCCTTTTTTCAGGTTTGACGTAGCACTTTTGTAATGTTATACTCTCACGGATTTTACAGTCGATCGTTTTCCACAGATGGCTTTTGACGGCAACCCCATTTTGAAATAGGTGTTTCAATGCGCTACCACCTTAACATTCGGGCGCAAGGATTCATCTACGCAAAAAGGGAAAAGGTGTCTACATCTGTGGTGTTGAGGGCAAAACGCCCAAAGGAGATCAGGAATTAGCAGAAACACAACACGAATCAACCACCGGATTCGTACGCGTGAAGTGCGGGTCATCGATGAAGTTGGCACGCAACTCGGCATCATGGATGTGCAGGCCGCTCTGCAGGCCGCCGAGGAGAGAGATCTGGATCTGGTAGAGGTTGCGCCCAATGCCAAGCCACCGGTATGCCGGTTTATGGACTATGGCAAGTACCTCTACGAGAGACAGAAACGGGAGCGGGAGTCACGCAAGGCCCAGAAGCAGATCGAGATCAAGGAAGTGCGCTTGCGGCCTAAGACGGGCGAACATGATATTCAGGTCGTTCTCAACAAGGCGAGAAAGTTCCTGAACGATGGCGCCAAAGTGCGAGTACGCATCCGCTTCCGCGGCCGCGAGATCGTCCACCGCGACATTGCCCTTGACTTGATGAAAAGGGTGACGGAAGAGTTGGAGGACGAAGCTGTCGTCGAATCCCATCCGGGCTTTGAAGGCCGCAGCATGGTGATGCTTCTCGCCCCAGCCTCGTAGTCGAATTCTATAGCTGCCTGTAGCTGCCGACCGCCGAATTTTGAGCTTGGTGGGCGGCTGTGCTATCATTTAGGCTTGCATGACGCCGTCAGTCGCGCATGCGCTGACGGGTGTGACAATGTCCAATGCGCCCCCGCCTTAAGGGGGCGCGATTTTCGTTTAGCTACTGCATCCTATCGTGCAGTTTCAATGTGTCTCTGCTTGTAAGGGGCGCGGCAACAACCGAGAAAAACTATGCCAAAGATGAAGAGCCATAAGGGCGCGCAGAAGCGCTTCCGTGTGACGAAAAACGGTAAGTTGCTGCGCCGCAAACAGGGCGGCAACCACCTGCGCCGCAAAAAGCGCAAGGTCAGCGACTATCGCCACAAGATTACAAGCCCGAACAAAGGTCAGGCCGTAGCGGCCAAAAAGTTGGTCTCCTAGACCTGTCTCGACAGGGTCGGGAAGCTGGCAGAGCGCACTGCGCTGTCTCAAACCTGACCCGAATACAGATCGCATCGCCTATCCAGCCATGCAGGCGGCCCAGGCCCGGTGGGACCCTGCTCCCAGGCATGGTAAACGTCAGATACAAGGATTCAACTCATGGCACGTTCCAGACCAAAGGTTTATGCGCACAGGCGCCATAAAAAGGTACTCAAGTTCACCAAGGGGCAGTTCGGCAGCCGGTCCAAGCTCTTCAAGCGCGCCAACGAGGCGATGATCAGATCGCTTGCCTTTGCCTATCGCGACCGCCGCAACCGCAAACGCGATTTCCGCCGGTTGTGGATTACCCGTATCAATGCTGCGTCCCGGCTCAACGGCATTAGCTACAGTCACCTGATCTACGGACTTAAGAAGGCTGATGTCCAGGTGGATCGCAAGGTGCTGGCCGATATCGCCGCAAATGACGCAGAAGGCTTCAGCGCATTGGCAGAACTGGCCAAGAGCCACGCGAACTGAACAATTCGCTCCCGCTTCACCGCTTGAACGCATTGTTGCAACGGCCGCCTGGCCGTCTGACAATTCAGAGTGCAGATTGCAGAGACAGTCGTCTCTGCTTTTTTGTCCGCTCTGTCCGGCGCCGACATCCGATGTGCCCCGATCTCCCGATGTCGAGGCCATAACTCTCTTCGGAGAGCCTGCGCTCCAGATGGCTGAATGAAAGAGATCACCAGCGCCAGCAATCCCCAGATCAAACTGGCGGCCAGGCTGCACCGCCGCCGCCACCGCCAGGCCCACGGCCTCTGCCTGCTGGAAGGGACGCGCCTCGTGCAGGACGCCCTGACCATCGGCGCACCCTTCCACACCTGCTTCATCACCGCCCCCGCCGTAGACGCACAGCCGGAACTTGCAGCGCAGCTCCAACGGGCCTGCCCCCTCTACCTGGTACACCCCGCCATTCTCGACAAGATCAGCGAGACCGTATCGCCGCAGAGCATCGCGGCCGTGGTCCCCATACCGGAGCTGCCCCTGCCTCCTGCCGCCGCGCTCTCCCTCATCCTCGACGGCGTGCAGGATCCCGGCAACGCCGGCACCCTCCTGCGCACGGCCGCCGCCGCCGGCGCCGACCAGGTCCTGTTCGCGCCCGGCTGCGTCGACCCGTTCAACGGCAAAGTCCTGCGCGCGGCCATGGGCGCGCACTTCCGCGTCCCAATTCGTATCCTGGCGCATTGGGAGGACGTCTGGGCCGCCCTGCCCACCGGCCAGCCACTCTACCTGGCAAGCGCGGAGGGCAGCACCCCCTACGATGAAGTCGACTGGGGGGAACCGTCAGCGCTGGTGCTCGGCAGCGAGGCGCACGGAGCGAGTTCGCAGATTCGGGAAAGAGCCGAAACCGTGGCGGTTCCCATGGCCGCCGCCACCGAATCTCTCAATGTTGCCGTCGCCGGCGCCGTCATCCTATTCGAGGCCGCACGGCAGCGCAGGAACGCCAGGTCCCTCCCGTCGCCATGACCACAGCCGCTCGTGCATCTCGCCCCCCGGCTCCGCTTCCGCCCCAAGGCCTTTCTTCCCTTTCTCTGTCCCCGTTATCTCCTGACCTCCCGTTCAGTATATCCCCCAATATTGGGGCGAACTTTCCCATACCTCAGGAGGCGCCCAAGCCACGGTCAATTCCCATTCCAGTCTCCCCCAGAATAAGCGCCGTCTCTGACCACTGACCACTAACCACTGACCACTGCAGTTCTGGGCGGTCGGG
>JAPPKT010000464.1 GCA_028819675.1 Caldilineaceae bacterium
TGGATGAGACGCTGGCGCGGGTCGTGGTGGACCTGAGCGGGCGGCCGTACTGCGTGTTTGAGGCGGAGTTTACTACGCCGAAACTGGGGGAGCTCAGCACGGACCTGCTGTTCCACTTGTTCGAGAGCATTGCGATCCACGGGCGGATGAACCTGCATGCGGCCGTGCTGTACGGGCGCAACGACCACCACAAAGCGGAAGGGCTGTTCAAAGCGCTGGCGCGTGCGCTGGACGCGGCAACGCAGCCGGATGAGAGGCGAACCGGGGTCCCGAGCACGAAGGGGACGCTGAGCGCGTGACCGCGTGCGCGGTTGTTCCTCGAACGACGGCCGGGCGCGCCTCCTCGCTTTTGCCTAGCCACTCCTTTTTCCCTTTCCCATTTCAAGGCATAGACAATGACCGTTGACAAGATGACCGATCTCGAGATCCCTACACTGGAAGAGATACGCACAACGCGCGCTCACATAGATCCTTATGTCTTGCGCACTCCAATGTGGCGCTGGCAGAGTCAGACCGTGGAGGAGGCATTTGGGGCGGACACGGAGGTCTGGCTGAAGCTGGAGCTTTTTCAGAGGACGGGAACGTTCAAGCCGCGCGGCGCTGTGAATGACATTCTGCAACTGGAAAGGGCGGCGCGGGAGCGGGGCGTGACCGCGGTGAGCGCGGGCAACCACGCGATCGCGGTGGCGTACGCGGCCCAGATTTTCGGTATCAGCGCCAAAGTCGTGATGCCGGCGTCCGCGCCCCGGTTTCGGGTGGAGAAGTCGCGCAGCTATGGGGCAGAGGTTGTGCTGGTGGCCGACGTTTATGAGGGGTTTGCCGAGGTGGAGCGCATCCAGGCGGAAGAAGGGCGGGCCTTTGTTCATCCGTTTGACGGCCGTACGATTGTCGCGGGTCAAGCGACGGTGGGGCTGGAGGTGTGCGAGGATGCGCCGGCGCTGGACATGTTGATCGTGCCAATAGGAGGAGGAGGTTTGGCCGCCGGCATCGGCGCGGCGGTCAAGCAGCTGCAGCCGGCGTGCGCGGTCTTCGGTGTGGAGCCGGAAGGCGCGGATGCGATGCACCGCAGCTTTGCCACAGGCAAGCCGGAGTCGATTGAGCGTGTAGAGACGATCGCCACCAGCCTGGGGGCCCCGTCGACGCAGTCGTACAGTCTCGGGCTATGCAGGCACTTTCTGGAAGACTTAGCGCTGGTCAGCGACGAAGAGATGCTGGATGCGATGCGGCTTCTTTTGCATGAGATGAAATTGGCGGTCGAGCCGGCGTGTGCGGCCTCGACTGCGGCCCTTTTGGGACCGTTGCGAGAACAGGCGTTGGGGAAGCGGGTGGGACTGATTCTTTGCGGCTCGAACATTGGCGTGGACACGTTTGTGGACCTGATCGGCCCGGGCGGTGCGGATGGCTGAAAGCGCTGTCGAACTGGCGCCCGGCCATAAGATCGGTCTGCCTCTGGCAGGCCCGGTGATGCTGGCGGCAGGCAGTGTCGGCTACGGGGAGGCGCGGCACCGGGAGTTGGAGACGGCTCGTTTCGGCGGGGTGGTAGTGGGTCCGTTCACGCGTCGGAGCCGGGGCGGCAGCCAGCCGCCGCGCATGGCGGAGACGGTGGGCGGGTTTGTACGGAACGTCGGGTTGCAGAACCGGGGTGTGTCGGCGGCGGTGAGGCGGTACGGCCAGCTGTGGCCGCGTTTGGGCTGTCCGGTCATTGCCCAGGTGGCAGACAGCGAGCACAGAGACGCGGCGGAGACTGTGGAGCGGCTTTCAAGGGCGGACGGAATCGAGGGGTTCGAGCTGCTGTGTGAGCCGGGTGCCAGCGAGAAAGAGATCAGCCGGCTGCTGGAGGTTGTTCTGCTGGAGACGGAATTGCCCGTTCTGGTTAAGCTGCCTCTCGCGCGCGCTGCCGTGCTGGCCGCGGCGGCTGTGGAGGCGGGCGCGGCCGGTGTGGTGGTGGGAAGGCCGCCGATGGGGGCGGGTGTACGGCCAGACGGCCAGACTGTGAGCGGGGAGATGTTCGGGCCGGGGGCTTTTCCAGTTATGCTGGCGGCGCTGCTGGAGGTGAAGGCGTTGGCGCTGCGCGGTTCGCTGGTCGCCAGCGGCGGCGTTCATACACGGCAGCAGGCGCGCGATTGTTTGCAGGCGGGCGCGGAAGCTGTGCAGCTGGATAGCCTGGTTTGGGTAGAGCCGGCGGCGGCGGTGGCGCTGGCAGCCGGGTTGAGCAGCAGTTGATGGGCCGGCAGATTCTTCACCCCGCGTTCATTCCTTTCTTTTTTCTCTTTCGCCTAATCTACATACCGGCCAGCGTGTTGAGCCATACAGGGCACGGGTCGCCGTGGTTGAATGCGGTGTTGGGCTGCGTTGTCACGCTGGGCGGGGAGTGGATGGCGCGGCGTGTGGGGGTCGACATCGCGCTGCGTGAGCGGCGACGTGCGGTTGTGGTCGTGATCCTGGCGCTGGTTACGCTTGGCTTCTTTCCGGAGGAGGCGCCGATGGGGTTGATCCTGTGGGCAGGCAGTGGCGCGGCGTGGGGGGCGGCGACGCGGGGGGTTGGTTGGCGGGCGGCGTCGAACGCCAAGGTTTTCGCGGCCGGGACGGTGGGAGTACTGCTGGGTGCGACGGGGTTGTTTGGTCCGGGGAGCTGGCTGGGGGCGGTTGTGTTGGGGGTTGGGTTGTGGGTTGGGGGAAGAAGCGACCAGATGGAGGAGCGAGGGCATGGATAAGAGAGAGCAGACGGCTGGCGAGCGAGCGGACCGGACAAGGGAACAGCGAAGAGCAGCGTGGAAGAAGTGGCTGAAGGAGAGTGAACGGCTCAATCAGTCGATACTGGCCGGGACGAAGGGCAAACCTATGGACCTTGATCTGGCGCTCAAGGCCGCGCGTGCGGACCTGGAAGCGAGGGATGCAAGAGTATATGGAGGCGACGGGTGACCGGAATATGGACCAACAGAGGGGATGGGTGGGAGTTGGACGCGCCACAGGCGTTCCAGGATGAAGCTTCACTGCACCGCCTCATCCAGCGGAAAGATGAACGGTATGCCGGGAAGCTAAAGATCGCGAACAAGAAAGTCAACTCCTCATTGATTTTATCCGACAGAAAACAGCAGTATTCCATTCAGATTCGGCAAGAACGTAGTCTCTTGGATGTCGAAGGTCAGGGCTTGCAGTACGCGACCAAGGACGCGTCGCCGAACACCTCCTCGACCAGGGTGGCGACGTCCGGGTCATAGTCGTTA
>JAPPKT010000120.1 GCA_028819675.1 Caldilineaceae bacterium
GTCCCGGTTCAGCGACGATGGTGCCGGCGTTTCACATGTACAGCCAGGCCTTCTTCTCGTCACGCTTTGGGTACGGCTCGGCGATTGGCACACTCCTGTTCCTGGTCATCGTTGGCCTGACCGTGATGACGCGCCGCTATTTGCGGTCCGGCATCGAGTACGAGGCCTAGACGAGCATTGCCGGAGGAGAACGGGATGCTTTTTGGCGTAACAACAAGCATTAGCCGCAGAGGTCCATTGCAGCAAGAGTCGCTGCGTGTAGGGCTGCGGCGTCTTCAGGGGCTGCTGCACCTGGTTCTGATCCCGACGCTGTTACTGTCCCTGGGGCCGTTGGTGCTGCTGCTTATCGATGCCGGCAAGACGGCCGATCAGTTTGAAGCGCATCCCTGGACACTGACGCTGCCCTATCACTTTAAAAACTATTGGGTTATGGCCGGCGGTATGAGCCGCTATATCCTCAACAGCAGCATAATCAGCGCCATCGCGATTCCATTTGCCCTCGCGCTGGCGAGCTATACCTCCTACGTCTTCGCCCGGTTCAGTTTTCCGGGGAAAGAGATGTTTTTCTACGCGATTATCATGTTGATGATGATCCCGTTCGTCCTCTATCTCGTGCCGCAGTATCTGTTGGTGTTGAGCCTGGGGATGATGAACACGCGCTGGGCCTTGATCTTTCCCTATGCGGCCGGCGGCGCTGTCTTCGGCGTCTTTCTGATTCGCCCTTTCATGGCCGGGCTTCCCGAGGAGCTGTTCGAGGCCGCGCGCATCGACGGCGCGGGCGACTGGCAGGTGTTTTTCAAGATCGCGCTGCCCCTGTGCCGGCCAATTATGGCGACGCTGATGATCATTCTGCTCCTGGGGCAGTGGAATGACATCATCTGGCCGTCGGTGACGTTGACTTCGGACAAGAATAAAACGGTGACGCTGGGCATATTCAGCATTGCCAAATCCGTTTTTCATGGGTCGAGTCTTGGCCAGACACAGTGGGGGTTCATGTTCGCCGCCTTTGTCATCTCTTCGCTGCCGCTCGTGTTCGTGTTCATACTGGCGCGCAAGGCGTTCATACAGGGGTTGTCGAGCGGGGCACTCAAATTCTAAGCGTTCATGCAGAGCTATAGCCGTGAATGCAGGAAGTGCAGGGAAACAGAGGAGAAGCCTATCGATCGATGCACAGCAAACGGACAGTTTCAAACGGGACTTAAGCCAGCCAAGGAGAAGCTACCGATGAAAACCAAGGGGACGTTTGCGAAAACGCAGAGGAAGTCGTATACAAGCCCGCGACGCCTGATCTTCACCGTGATCGCCGTCGCGCTTGTCGCACTGATGGGCGCCTGCGCGCCGCAGGTCGTCGAAGTGGAGAGGGTGGTCGAGAAAGTGGTGGAAGTGCCGGCAACCGGACCGCCGGATCTTGACTACGAGGGTGAGCTGGTCGTCATGTTCGACGGGGGCTACATGCCGCCCGAGGGGCTGACAGACGCCCAGAGAGCGGCCGGTGAGACCGGCAACGAGTACATGGCAGAGCTGATCGCCCAGTGGGAAGAGATGCATCCGGGCATCGACGTCGTGCCCTTCGGCGTACCCGAGGCGCCGCCCGGCGCGCAGACCTCTCTGATCTGGTACATGAAGACAGCGATCGCCGCCGGTCAAGGCCCCGACCTGATGCGCTACTACGGCAGCACCGGCTACGATGGCGCGGAAGGCGACAGAGGGCTTCTGGTTCCCCTGGATGCCTACTTCCGCCAGCCCAATCCCTATGTGACGGATGGCAAGGCCGGCAGCGAACGCTGGGTCGACCAGTGGGCGAACGGGTTCGATGGCATTCTGGCGCAGAGCAAGAGCCTGGCCGGACGCTACTACTCGATTCCGCTCGAAACAGCCGCGCCATCGCTCATCTACTACAACAAGACCGCGCTTGATGAGCTGGGCCTGGAGTTCCCCAGCCCGCGTACAAACATCACCGTACTGGTCGAGTTGTTGAAAGAGTTGAAGGCGGCCGGCCATGAGACACCCATGCACCTCATGTGCTGCTCGCCCGCCGGCAACTGGGACAGCCTGATTTTCGACCATTCGATCATCGAGCCAAAAGGACTGGCGGAATGGCGGCTGGACTACAAGGTCAGCCTGAGCGAAAATGTAATTGAGGCTGAGGAGTTCTCGCGCGCCATCAAGCAGGGCCTGTTCGCGGCGACCGATACCGAATATAAGGAGACGCTGCGGCTTGGAAAGCTGTGGGTACCCTATGTGACCGAGGAGTGGAAGATCGGGGCGCCGGTGCAGTTGAGCGACTTCCTGACCGGAAAGGTGCTGATCCGCATGAGCGGCTCCTGGGAGGCCGAGGCCATTCTGGGCAATCCTGAGGTCGATTTTGAGGTGGGCGTGGCCTCCGGCCCGGTAGTCGGAGTGATAGATTCCGAGTATTCGATGGAAGAGGAGCCGGGGCCGTTTGTGGGCGGGCCGGCCGGCGCCTGGGTGGTGAATGCCGCGGCTGTCAAGCGCGGCACGCTTGAGGCTTCGATTGACTTCCTGCAATTCCTCTCCGCCAACTGGGGCCATGCGGTCAAAGGCCGCCCGGGCCTGGTCCCCGTGATCAAGGACGTGGAGCCGAACGTGCGGCCGGAGGTGGCCGAACCTGCCAAGGCGCATATTCCGACAAGTGTGATGCGCTGGTCCTATGCGGACATGGTGGATGCCGGCGCGCGCGAAGAGGCGTTCATCATCTTGCAGGAGTTCTATCTGGACCAGATCACCATCGATGAGGCCGCCGAACGCATGCAACAGGTCTGGGAGGAGTGGGCCGACCGTGCCATTGAGACGAACAGCACGGAAAGCGGCGGCTCGTGGGATCTGAGCAAGTGGTAAGGAGCGGCGGGCTGCAGGGCATCCTGCGCCGGCTCTGGGAACGATAATCAACAGGCCGGTCATGGGGAACGCCGTGTGCATCCCCATGACCGGCGCACTGTGCAGGAGACGGACATGGCGCAGACGGCGATACAACAGCTTGAGAGCTGTATCGAAGCGCTGCAAAAAGGGACGCTGGCGGAAGATCAGTTGCGAGAGGTGCTCGAGACGCTGCGCCGCGGCGGCACAGGGCAGCAGGATCTGCTCTACCTGCAGGCAGACCAGACATCGGTGGCGTCGCAGGTGATTGGGTTTTCGCTGGTGGAGGGCGGTGAGGTGGTGGAGCAGCATCCGGGCGACCCGTGGCCCTACGAGACCGTACTTGACG
>JAPPKT010000205.1 GCA_028819675.1 Caldilineaceae bacterium
CAGGCCGGCTTTGTACATGACTGGCTGGTGGCGGGGCCGGTGGCAACGCCGGTTGTGGAGGTTGGCGGTTACACTGGCCCGGACTACAAGAATCGGATTGTCGCAGATGTCAGAGCCGCGGCCGCAACTGGTGGAAGCGGGGGGGAGGGTGCGATCGCCGCGTCGGCGGAGGTATTCGCGGGCGCGTTGGAGAGGCACAATTTTGTACCTGACCGCGAAGAGACAAAGTGGCGCGTCGTGCGCTGCCTTGACGACCACTTTGTGGACGTGTCCACTTTTCAGCATACGCCCCATTATTTGCAGACGTGGGCCTACTGTGTGCTGGACGTTCCCAGTGCATGTGATTTGACTTTTGCCCTGACGACAAACGGCCCGGCGGACATCTGGGTGAACGGGGAGCTGTGTCACCGGGTGGAGCACTTTCATCACCAGCTGCCGGAAACGGTCTCCTTCTTGGCGAAGCTGAAGGCGGGGCGGAACGAGGTCGGCGTCTGTTTCGAGGCGGTGGCGCTACGAGAGTGTCCTTATGTGATGGCCCTGCGGTTGACGGACCAAAGGGATGAGGGGGAGTCACTTGATAACTTCCGTGTGCTGCTGCCGACTTCGGTGCGGCCGGCGAGCAGGAGGCAGACGCTGGAGGAGATCTTCGACCAGGCCTATCTGGACCGGGACGTATACAGCCGCCATGCGAAGGTGACGGTAAGCTGGCCGGATGGGCAAGGGGTAACCGATGATTTTGCGCTGCGGTTGATGCGCAAGGGCGGACGCATCTACAGCGAACACCACACGAAGGGTGAAAAGCGGGAGGAGGTGGTCCTGGGGACGGCGTTTCAGTTCCCGCAGGACGATTACGAAGTCTTTCTTTTCCCCAACCCCGAGCACTATTATGTCAATGACCTGCGCGTTGAACGACGAATGGATGTTCACATCGTCGGCAACAACGAGTATTCCACCGAGCGCTACGGCACGTACCCACAAAGGCGACGGGAGGCATTGCTCAATGCCGCGCGCCGCGGTGCGGAAGGCAACGTCTTTTCGGAGATCGCGGCGATGGAGTTGGGGATGTGGGACAATCTCAATGAGCAGGTGATCCTGGACTGTATCGCTTCGATAAACGAGCGGGGGGATTGCAGCGACTTTGACCTGGTGGGTCTGCTGGGGATGGCGGGCCGCTATATTGAGGAGGAGGGGTTTCCGCAGGCGCTGGTCGAGCCGCTGCAGACCTGTTTTCTCAACTTCCGTTACTGGATGGACCAGCCGGGCGCGGATGCGATGTGCTTCTGGTCGGAGAACCATCAGATCCTCTTTCATACCTGTGAGATTCTGGCGGGGCAACTGTTGCCGGAGGAGCTATTCACGAATGCCGGCCTGACGGGCAGTGAACACCGCGCCTTGGGAGAGGAGAGGGCGCTTTCGTGGCTGCGCAAGCGGGCCGCGGGCGGTTTCCGGGAGTGGGATTCGAATACGTACTTCGAAGAGGACGTGCTGGCACTCAGTCACCTGGTCGACCTGGCAGAGAACGACGACGTGCGGGAGCTGGCAGCGGTTGTTTTGGATAAGATGTTTTTCGGGCTGGCGGTCAACTCCTTCAAGGGGGTGTTCGGCTCCAGCCACGGTCGGACCTATTCACGCTTCATCAAGGATGGCTTTCGGGAGCCAACGTCGGGCATCGCGCGGCTGCTATGGGGAAAGGGGATCTTCAACCGGAGTATCCGGGGGATCGTGAGCCTGGCGTGCGCGGTGAACTATCAGCTGCCGCCGGTTATCGAGGCGATTGCGATCGACCCGGCAGACGAGATCTGGAGCCGGGAGCGGCACGCGGGCCAGCTGGAGGCCTGGTGCGACCAGGAAGAGGGCAGTTGGGAGGTGAACAAGGTTACCTATCGGACGCCGGACTATATGCTATGTTCAGCGCAGGATTACCGGCCGGGCGAATCCGGTTACCAGCAGCATATCTGGCAGGCGACCTTTTCGCCGGAGGCGGTTGTTTTTGTTACGCATCCGCCGTGTCTCAGCGAGGACGGCTCCCACCGGCCCAACTTCTGGCATGGGAACGTCGTGCTGCCGCGTGCTTCCCAGTGGAAGGATCTGCTGGTTGCGGTCTACAGGCTGCCGGAGGATGACTGGCTGGGCTTTACGCACGCCTATTTCCCGATTTATGCGTTTGACGAGCACGAGATCCGGGAGGGTTGGGCGTGTGCTCGCGTCGGGGACGGCTATCTGGCGATGACGGCTTCAGCGGGGATGACGCTCACCGAAACGGGCCGGAGCGCGTATCGAGAGTTGCGGTCCTACGGGCAGAACAACATTTGGGTGGTGCAGATGGGGCGGGAGGAAACGGACGGCAGTTTTGCCGAATTCGTGGAGAAGGTGACGGCGCTGGATGTAACGTTCGGGGAGGACAGCGTACACCTGACCAGCCTGCGGGGCGAGAGCATCGATTTCGGGTGGGAAGGGCCTCTGCTGGTCAACGAAAGTGAGGAACCGACCAGCGGGTTCCTGCACTTCGACAACCCCTATTCCAGTACGGAACTGGGCTCGGAAAAGATGAGCATCCAGTTCATGGATCTGCTGATGCAGCTTGATTTTTCGTAAGCCCTAGTCGCCGTTTTCTTCGGGGCGGATGATGACCATGTAGCGCATGGGCGCCTGGCTGGTGTTGACCAGGCCGTGCAGTTTGTGCGGGTCGAAGACGACTGCTTCGTTGGCGCGCAGAGGATGGCTTTCGCCGTCGATTTCCAGCGTCCCCTCTCCTTCAATCATATAGAAGGCCTCAAAGCCGCCATGCTTGTGAGGTGGATGTGAGCGTTGTCCGGCATCCACCTCCGAGATGTGGACGCGCAAGGGTTCGCCTTCCACGTCGGCGTCGAGAAGATAGCGGGAGATTCCCTTTTTTTCAAGGTCCAGGAACTGCACGGTTCACTTCCTTTCCGCAAAGCCGGTAATATGCTGCGGCTGTTTGCTGGTACTTTTGCGCCAGTTCGTGCTTAGCGGCGCGGGTAGAAGACATCGAGCAGCGGTTCGATGTCGGTATAATCGTAGCCGTGGGTCTCTTTGAAGCGTTCCTGAATCTGCTCCTCGGCTTTTGAGGGGGAGCGCAGGGGGAAGTCCAGGGGCTGCTTGTTCATGAGGGCGGATTCTGAGGCGGCCAGGGTCATTTCCTGGTCGAGGCGGGCTTCCTGCACGCCGTAGGTGGGTTCGATGTCGTGAAGGACGGCGT
>JAPPKT010000305.1 GCA_028819675.1 Caldilineaceae bacterium
GGGAACGCTGGCCTTCGAGAAAGGGATATTTCTGCTTAAGCGGGTCGGCTTCGAGTTCTTCGCGCCTCACTGATGGACCGTGATAGTACATCAGAATACGGCGGCTGTCGTTGTCGACATGCAGATCGGGGCTGGCGATATGGTGATAGCAAGGGGTTTGCTCCAGCCGCAGTGTGCCTGGTGGGTAGATTGTCCACGGCCCAGACAAGGCGTCGGCATAGGCCAGGCGGATAAATGCACCCTGATGGTGGGCGAAGTAGAGGTAGTACTTACCTAACGGATTCGGCAGCCAGTCGGGCACGCGCAGGAGTGAGGGTCCGTTTATATTGGTGCCGATGGATTCGTCCAGCGCGGGTGTGATGATTGGATTGGCAGAAAAACGCTTTACCTGCATGGGGCATCTCCCGGTGGGCGAATTTGCCCGTTGCCGACTCCAGTTGAGCGGATGTCGGGCAACGGGCAATTTGTACTGCCAGCTTTGGGTATATCGAAAAGACGGGCCTACCTGCAAGGGTCAGGCAGCGCCGGGAAAGGGATACTCGTACCAGTCCAGCAGGCCCAGGGGGGCGGCAGCGCCGGCGTAGAGGATCAGTGAAGTGTATTTGTCGGCGAAGATGCGTCCGCCGCCGACTCCGTCGATGACGGCGCCGGAGGGATCAGCGAATTTGGGGCCGCTTTCCTTGCCTTCCAGGTTTGCTGTCAGTGCAGCGAAGGTGTTGGCGGCGATCTTCAGATAGCGCTCGTCGTTGGTGATGCGCCAGGCATAGGTCAGTGCTTCGAAAGCGTGGGGCGTGGGCGCTGTGCGCTGAAGGGACGGGAGTTCTTTGTAGTAGAAGACCCCGTCGGGCCCGAGACAGTGTTCGATGAGATCATCCATCACCGACACAATCAGTTTTTTTACGCGTTCATCGTCTTCGATCAGGAGATAGCGGGCAAACGAGCATACGGTAAGGGAGATCATAAAGGGTACGCGCGGCATGGTGTGGCTGGTATATGGCGCCAAGAGCGCGCCGAATTCGTCATGCCAGTCGAGGAACATTTCGATCAGCTGTTTGGCCTCGTCGCGCCAGCGCTGTTCTCCTGTGCCGAGCCAGAGGCCGACGTAGGCGCGCAGGGCCCAACCGCCTTCGCGGACGGAAGCTTCACCCAGTTGCTGCATTGAGGGCAACTGCATGTGACGCAGAATGTTTTCGCCAATTGAGTTCGCCACTTCCAGACCTTCGCGACGACCGGTGAGGAAGTAGTAGTCGAGGAATCCTTCGGTCCACTCGTGGGAAGGCGTGCATCTTCCGGTGGCGTGGTAGCGGGTGTGGATGCGCAGGCCGCCATCGATCAAGGGATCGGGGTGATGGTGGCAGAAGTCCACGTCGAGCCAGTGTTGGGCGCTGACCAGGGCCGAGTCGAGGGCGCGGCGCTGGCCGGAGAGGGCGTAGTAGAGGGTGCAGGCGTGGGGACGGTCGTACTCGTTGTTGACCCAAACGTTTTCGCCGCCACCGCGGCCCTGGTTGGTGTAGCCGGAATCGGGCGCGTCGCCGAAGTGCATCATGCCAAGGGCTTTGGGGCGCCCGTCGTGGAGGTTATTGAGATCGGTGAAGAGGCGGCGGGGGAGATTTTCTGGGAAGTAGGTCTCGATCCAGGGGTTGTTGGCGCGGTACCATTCCACCGGCAGCGCGGGTCGGTCCGGCAGTTGGAACTGCAGGCTGCGCTGGCTGAGGTCATCGAGGGGCGTGTCGGGCCCGTGGAAGTGGAGCTGGATGCGGTGGGTCTTGGCCATGCCCTGGAGAATGGGAGCAGGCGGTTCTCCGGCGGGATAGAGCCAGCAGGCGATGCCCTGCGTGTGGCCGTGCAGTCTTTTGGGGAAGTTCTGGTGGGCCTGGTGGATGGAGAGGCAGAGTCCGCCTTGCTGGTCGCGCCAGTCGGTCCAGAAATCGCCATAGTAGGAGTCGATGAAGTGCTCGTTGGACTGGTAGAGCATTGTTTCGGTGTCCAAGGTCTGTGAGACTTCGCTTTCGCTCTCGGTGATGGAGGTCCGATACCAGCCTTCGCCGAGGGCGAGTTGGGGCGGATTCCCGTTGGGGGAGGCGGCAAAGTCCAGGCGCAGGCTTTGGAGTGTCACGTCAGGTAAGTCCAGGGTGTGCAGGAACTGGTGCTCGATTTCGATGTAGGGCTTGCCGGCGTAGGCGGTGATGCGGCCGCGCAGGGCCAGGAATTCGGAACCGTCAGGTTGCAGGTGGCGGCCGCGCACGAGGATGACGGCACGGAGAGGGCCAGCCTCATCGATCTCCAGTTCGACGGCGCCGCTGCCGCTACTCGCGGCGGCTGCATCGGTCTCCATTGTGAAGCCGGCGAAAGGTGCAGGCCACGCGGGACCGCCGGCGAGAGTGACGTCCTGGACGGGGAGGAAGCCCTCGCGGGGCACGCGAAAACTGAGAGGGCCGGTGTCGACCTGCAGGCCGCCGGCGTCCTCGGTCACCTGCACTTGGTGCTGCGGCGGCGGCGCGGGGTCGGAGGCAATGCGAAAAGTGATGGTTTTGGAGAGGTTGCCGGGGAGGTCGGGTTGGAGGTGGACCAGCAGCCACTTGACGCTGCCGTCGGACCAGTGTGCCAGGGCACGCTGTTGGGATGGCAACGCTGCGCCGCCGTCTTCGATGACAATATGGGCCGCGCCGGGCAGTTTTCCCTGGGCGAAGGGTATGCTGAAGGAGACCGGCTCGGCGGCACGGTCGTACTGGGAGAGCTTCTCGAAGTAGAGGGTGCTCACTTTGATTCTTCTCCTTGGCACTGTTTGGAAAGCAAGCTGCCGGGCAGTGTGCAAGGGGGGTGCGCAGGCCTGGGCAGCCGTTCTGACGGATAGTGGACGAAAGTGTCTGACAATTACAACGTCATTGGGGGAAATCGTCAAATGATGTCGATTCAGGGGTGTATCCCAGGCTTGGGTAGGGAACAGTCTGGCTTCGAATCATTGCCAGCGGTGGCCGGAATTTTTTCCGGCATTTGGAGAGACACAGGACAGGAGCCAAGCATGGCCGCACGGTGGGGCCCATCAGTTGGGGGCACTGGGCAGGCGCAAGGCCGGCATCTACGGGGAGCTGATGGGAGTGGCGGGCCGTAGTTGGGCGAAACTCCTTCGATTGGGCACCTGTTACCAATATCGACACCCGGTCGATGAGGCATGTTGTTGGGGGGGGCGTTTGGGGGGGGG
>JAPPKT010000492.1 GCA_028819675.1 Caldilineaceae bacterium
ACCGTAGCCGGCTGTGAACAGGCCGGCGTAATGACTCCGGGCCAGCTCGAAGGCGCCGTCTCAGAGGACGCAAGCCTGCCCGAGATCGAATGGCAGATGGCCACCAGTTGGCCCCCCGCCCTCGATACCATCTTCGGTGGCGCCGAGACCGTTGCCCAGCGCGTCGAGTCCATGACGCAGGGCAAATTCAAAATCGAAGCCCGCGCCGCCGGAGAGCTCGCACCTGGCCTGGAAGTCCTGAACGTCGTCGAAGAGGGAGCTGTGCCCATCGGCCATACAGCCTCCTACTACTACATCGGCAAGAGCCCCATCACCGCCTTCGGCACGGCCCTGCCGTTCGGCCTCACCTCCCGCCAGCAGGACGCCTGGCTCTATGAAGGCGGCGGCCTGGAGATGCTGCAAACGGTCTACGCCGAAAAATTCAACACCATCCAGTTCCCCGCCGGCAACACCGGTGTGCAGATGGGCGGCTGGTTCAACAAGGAGATCAACTCAGTCGCCGACATGGAAGGTCTGAAGATGCGTATCCCCGGCCTCGGCGGCCGCGTCATGGACCGCCTGGGCGTAACCGTGCAGGTGCTGCCCGGCGGCGAAATCTTCCAGGCCCTGCAGACCGGCGCCATCGACGCCGCCGAGTGGGTCGGCCCCTACGATGACGAAAAACTGAGCTTCCACAAAGCCGCCAGCTTCTACTACTTCCCAGGCTGGTGGGAGCCGGGCCCATCCCTGGAAATCCAGGTCAATCTCGATGAGTGGAACAAGCTTCCCGAGCAGTATCAGGAAGTCCTCAAGACCGCCGCCTACGCCGCCAACGCGACCATGATGGCGCGCTACGACGCCAAGAATCCGGCCGCTCTTAGCCGCCTCATCCAGGACGCCGACATCACGATGCTGCCCTTCCCGGACGATGTATTGCAGGCTGCCGAAGAGTCCGCATTCGAGTTGTTCGACGAGACCGCCGCCGGAGACGCCGACTTCGCATCGATCCTTAAGGAATGGTCCGCCTTCCGTAGCGCGATTCAGGCCTGGCACGGTCTTGCCGAGCGCGGTTACCTGCAATACGTGGGCCGCAGCCGCTGATCTAACCATGCCCGCCGTGCATGGCTTTCAATGTCATGATGATCCGGGAAACGGGAGAGCGTCGCAGAGCGCTCTCCCGTTTCGATCAACACGACAACTGATGCCGACTTTTCATGTGAACTTTCCTGCTGGCGCGCAGGGGAAGGAGAATCCTGCAATGGACAGGAGGAGTTTTCTAGGGTTGACTGCAGCGGGCTCAGCCGCACTGAGCATAGCTGGCCGCGCACAAGCCGGCCTGATTCCCCCGGTTCAGATCGAGAACGCAGTGGCGGAAGACGCCCGCCTGCCTGTCATCGAGTGGCAGATGGCAACCAGTTGGCCGGCTGATCTGGACTCGATTTTCTGGGGCGCGCAATTGGTTGCCAACCGCGTCGCAGCCTTAACAGATGGCAGGTTCCTGATCCGTCCCCGCGCAGCCGGTGAACTGGCTCCAGGTCTTGGCGTGTTGAACGCCGTCGAAGAAGGGGACGTCCCTATCGGTCACACCGTCTCCCACTACTATACTGACAGGGGCTTTGTCATTGCCCTCAACAACGGCCTGCCCTTTGGTCTGACGGCCCGACAGCAAAACGCGTGGCTGTACGAAGGCGGCGGCTTGGAAAAACTTCAGGAAATCCATGCAGAACGGTTCAATATCATTCAGTTCCCTGTTGGCAACTCCGGCGTCCAAATGGGGGGCTGGTTCAATAAAGAGATAAACTCCGTCTCCGATCTGGCAGGGCTGAGAATGCGCATCCCTGGCATCGCCGGCCAGGTGTTGGAGCGGCTGGGCGTATCCGTGCAGATGTTGCCCGGCGGCGAGATCTTCCAGGCCCTTGAGAGCGGGGCTATCGACGCCGCCGAGTGGGTCGGGCCCTACGAAGACGAGAGGATGGGCTTCCATACGGCCGCCAGCTACTACTATTACCCCGGTTGGTGGGATCCTGGCTCGTCAGTCGAGGTCCAAATCAATCTGAACGAATGGAATAATCTGCCGCAGCAGTATCAGGAAGCGCTTAAAACTGCCGCATACGAGGTAAATGTGAGGGTGATGGCGCGCTACGATGCCAGGAACCCGGTCGCACTCCGTCGCTTGATCAACGACGGCGGTGTCAAGCTGCGGCCGTTTCCCGATGATCTGCTGAAAGATGCAGAGGAGGCCGCCTTCGAGCTTTTCGACGAGACCGCCGCCGCTGATGCAGACTTTGCTTCCATCTTCAAAGATTGGCTGGCATTCCGCGACGCCATTCATGCCTGGCATGGTCTGGCCGAGCTCGGCTACCTGCAATACGTGGGCCGAAACCGCTGACATGCGCCGGGAAACGCCGAAATGCCGGCGGCGACGACCAGAAAAGCAAAGGGGCGAGCGCACGCTCGCCCCTCTCTCCTTTCCGGACTGTTGTCTTATCTGCCTATGATGCCGCTTCCACCAGCCAGGTCACCGTCTCCGGAACCAGTATAACGATCACGAGGGCGATGCCCTGTAGCACCATAAACGGCAATGCGCCCTTGTGTATATCCGCAGTCTTCACCTCTGGAGGCGCCACGCTCTGCAGATAGAATAGCGAGAACCCGACCGGCGGTGAAATGAACGCCATATTCAGATTGATCGCCATCATCACCCCGAACCAGACCATCTGCGCATTGGTGAAGCCCAGCTCTAAGGCGGCAGGCACAAACAACGGCATCGCGATAAAGCTGATCTCAATGAACTCCAGATTGATGCCCAACAGGAAAATCGCGATGTTGGCGACGATCACAAACCCCCAGAACCCGCCCGGCAAACTCGTCAGCAAGCCCTGTACGTAGTCCTGCCCTCCCAGGCGGTCGAAGACTAGCCCGAAATAGGTCGAACAGAACAATATCATGATCACCAGTGCGGTGATATTGGCCGTGGATCGTGCCGCGTCCTTGATCAGCTTCCAATTCAGATTCCGGTTGAACGCCGTGAGAATACAAGCGCCGATCGCGCCCACCGCGCCCGCTTCCGTCGGTGTGGCGATGCCCTGAAAGATGCTGCCCAGCACAGAAAAAATCAGCAGAACCGGTGGAACGACCGCAATC
The DNA here is from genome assembly GCA_028819675.1 of Caldilineaceae bacterium. Next base: position 3,124 of record JAPPKT010000492.1, read on the forward strand.
AGCGTCTGGCGCATCAACGCCGCCCCCTGAACGGTTCGTGCTTCGGGCGGCAGAGCCGGCGCGTCTTGCGGGCGGACAA
>JAPPKT010000619.1 GCA_028819675.1 Caldilineaceae bacterium
TGTACCAGCGGGTGGCGTCGGCGCCGTGTTCGGCAAAGACCTGCCAGGGGTTGACCACGTTGCCCCTGGACTTGCTCATCTTGGAACCGTCTTCGGCAAGGATATGACCGAGGCAAATGACGTTTTTGAAGGCGGGCCGGTCGAAGAGGAGCGTGCTGACGGCGTGCAGCGTGTAGAACCAGCCGCGTGTCTGGTCGATGGCCTCGCAGATGTAGTCGGCCTGTTTGTAGGTTTCCCACTGGTCCAGGTTGGAGAAGGGGTAGTGCCACTGGGCAACGGGCATGGAGCCGCTGTCGAACCAGACGTCGCAGAGCTCGCTGACGCGGCGCATGGTGCCGCCGTCGGGGGCCGGCCAGATGATGTCGTCGACGTAGGGCCGGTGGAGGTCGAGGCCGCTCAGGTCGCGGCCGCTCTTCCGGGCAAGTTCGGCGACGCTGCCGATGCATTCCATGTAGTCGCTGCCAGGGGCGTCGCTTTTCCAGATCGGAATAGGGGTAGCCCAGTAGCGATCGCGGCCGAGTGCCCAGTCGACGTTGTTTTCGAGCCAGCGGCCGAAACGCCCGCCGCGGATGTGATCGGGCACCCAATTGATGGTGTCGTTGAGGGCAACCAGCCGGTCCTTAAATTCGCTAGTGCGCAGGTACCAGGTCTCCTTGGCCCAGTAGATCAGAGGTGTTTCGCAGCGCCAGCAGAAGGGGTAGGTATGTTCGTAGGTGCCGGCCTTGTACAGGAGACCCCGTTCCTCCAGGTCCGAGGTGATGCCCGGGTCGGCGTCCTTGACGAAGAGGCCGGCCCAGGGGGTGACCTCCGGTTTGAAGCTTCCGGTGGCGTCAACGGTTTGAAAGACCGGCAGGTTGTGCGTCTGCCCGATGGCGAGGTCGTCTGCGCCGAATGCGGGGGCGATGTGGACGATGCCGGTGCCGTCGGACGTGCTGACAAAGTCAGCGGCGATGACGTATGCGTAGCGCTCTTCTACGGGAAGCCCGAAGCTGAATAGCGGTTCATACTCCTTGCCCACGAGTGCGGCGCCCTTCATCTCCGTCAACACCGCGTAGCCCGGCTCCAGGACGTCCTCGGCCAGGTCTTTGGCCACATAGAGAATGGCACCGGAAGCGTCCTGCACTTTGAGATATTCGATGTCCTCGCCGACGGCAAGGGCCGCGTTACCGGGCAGCGTCCAGGGCGTTGTGGTCCAGGCGAGAAGATAGGTGTTGTCCTCGTCCTTTAGAGCGAACTTGACGTAGATGCTGGGGTCAACGGTGCCTTCCTGGTATCCCAGCGAGAGTTCATGGCTGCTGAGAGGTGTGCCGCAGCGGGGGCAGTAGGGGACGACCTTGTACCCTTCGAAGAGAAGACCCTTGTCCCAGAGCTGCTTCAGAATCCACCAGAGGGACTGGACGTACTCGTTGTTCATGGTCACGTAGGCGTCGTCGAGGCTCACCCAGAAGGCCATTCTTTCGGTGAGGGCCTCCCAGTCGCTGAGGTATTCCCAGACCGATTCTTTGCACATCCGGTTGAATTTGGCGACGCCGTAGGCTTCGATCTGTTCTTTGCCGGTGAGGCCGAGCTGCTTTTCGACTTCGAGCTCGACTGGAAGGCCGTGGGTGTCCCATCCGCCCTTGCGCAGCACATGATAGCCCTGCATCGTCTTGTAGCGGGGAAACATGTCTTTGAAGGCGCGCGCGAGGACATGGTGGATGCCGGGCCGGCCGTTGGCGGTCGGCGGCCCTTCGAAGAAGACGTACTCCGGGCCGCCCTCGCGTTCCTGCATGGAACGCTGGAAAACGTCCTTGTCTTTCCAAAGCTTCAGGATGCCCTCCTCCATATCTGGAAAGGAAAGGCTGGTGGGAACATCCTTGAACTCTTTTCGCGGTGACCGTCCGTTGGTCGCGGCGGCCGGTCCTGAGATTGTCTGTGTCATTTCACCATCCCCCGTCGTTCGTGGAAAAGAGGCCGATTCAGGCCTGGGCATCACCGATTTCCACATAGATTCGCTTGTTTATGGCGCCTTTGCTGCGGTAGTCGACGACGCGCATGACGCCGACTTCGCTTGTGTTGCCGGCATGGGTGCCGCCGTCAGCCTGGAGGTCAAGACCTTTGAGCTCCACAGTTCGCACTTCCTTGATCTGCTTCGGCAGCAGGTTGATCTTGGTGCGAATCAGGTCCGGGATCTGGAAGGCCTCTTCGCGGGGCAGGGTCCTGGTGGTTACAGGGCGGGCGGCCTCGATTTCGGCGTTGCATTTGCGCTCGATTGCGGCGACGAGATCGCCGCTCATGGCCTCGAATTCGAAGTCCATGCGTCCGTTGCCGGGCTTCATGTCGCCGCCGGTGACGGATGCACCGTAGTCTCGCCAGACGACACCGCAGAGGATGTGCATGGCGGTGTGCGTACGCATGAGCAGGTAGCGCCGTTCCCAGTCCAGTTGGGCCTGGACGCTCTGGCCGGGCCTAATGGGAACGGATTCTCCTTTTTTGCCATCGAGCGTATGCCAGATGCGGCCGCCTTCCTTCTTTACTTTGCTGACGGCGAGCCTGCGATAGTCGATCGTAATCCAGCCGGTATCGTTGGGCTGGCCGCCGCCGCCGGGGTAGAAGGCGGTGCGGTCGAGGGCGACGCGCAGCCGGCCGTCTTTCTTGTCAACTGCCGTGATGGCGGCGTCGAACTGGCGAAGGTAGGCATCATCGTAGAAAAGTTCAGCGGTCATCGGTTTGTGGCTCCAGTTACTGGCCTGACAGACGTTTCTCGGCTGTGACATACGAAAGCCCGTCCCTGATCAGGGACGGGCTGAAAAGTCCGCGGTACCACCCTGCTTCCCGGTGCTGCGACCGGGCTGCTTCAGTGCCAGAGGAAAGGCTGGCTGGTTCTCTGGCCGTGAGGGTAACGGTTCACGACACCGGCGACGCCTACTGGGCGATTGGTCGCCTTTAGGGCCGCGGCTCGGGAGGGATTTTCGCCGTCGCAGAGGTCCGCCCGGCTTTCACCGTCCCGGGCTCGCTGGGAACATGACGACAGTTACTTGACTCCGTCGTTGCCGATGGTGCTATCGGTTGAACAGAACGCGGCAATTGTAAACTGGGGATGTGTGTTTGTCAATTTGGGGCCTTTGCGTGTGAGGTAGGTTTTTGGGGAGGCAGAGGGCAGGCACAAGGCCTGCCCCTACAGGTTGGGTGAGGGGATTGGGGAAGGGGTGCCGGGGGCGA
>JAPPKT010000477.1 GCA_028819675.1 Caldilineaceae bacterium
CGGGCAGAGGCACGAGGTAGCCGGAATCGATCCAGACGGATTGCCAGCCGTAGAAGAGGGTGGCGACATCGGGGCCGACGCCGGCGGGAACGCTGGCGGCGATCTTGTCGCGGAACTCAGCGTAGGGGATGTCGGCGTTGTGGACGACCTTGATGTTCGGGTTCGCCTCTTCGAACTGGGCAATCAACTGGTCCATAGCATCGACTCTGGCGGCAAAGTTGTATTGCCAGTACTCGATTTCGACAACCTCGTCAGCCGGGGCCTCCTCTGCGGCGGCGGACTCGGGGGCCGCTTCCTCGGCGGGCGCAGCAGCCGGTGCGGGGCAGGCGGCCAGGAGCATTGCGGCCACCAGAAGTGTGCCTATCAACACATACAGTTTGGAGCGCTTCATTGTTGGTATCCTCCTTAGGGTAGAGTACGTAGGGTCGACTGTCGAGACCTCATAGGGGCTGTCACCGAAGGTGGTGTTGGAAAGTCCGACGATTGGATTGTTGAACCTGAGAGACGAAGATTGTCATGTTCAGAGAGCGACGGAAAAGCCTGTGCGCTGGGCTGTATATCTCTGTTGCACCGTAGTGCCCGGTCTACTCATTACAGGTCGATCTTGAGCAGGCGGGCAGCGTTGCCGGCGAAGATTTGCTGGATGTCCTGGTCCGGGAAATTCAGGTCGAGACAGCTTCGCATCTGGTCCTGCAGGTATTCCTGGGTGAAGCCGCGCGGGAACCAGCTGCTGTCGGTGCCGAAGATGATGCGGCTGGGACCGATGGTCTCGTAGTATTTGCGGAACAGGTATTTGACGGTCACGTCGCCGGGTACCCAGCGGATCCACTGGAGGCTGCCACTGGTGTCGACGCAGACGTTGGGGCAGGCCCAGCAGAGTTGGAGCGTCTCGCGTTCCCAGGCGCAGCCGAAGTGGGGGATTACGAAGGTCACGTCGGGGAAGGCTTTGGCGATATTGTGCAGTTTGAAGGGGCTGATGTTCTCGTGCCAGGCGATGCCGCCGGCGCTGCCCTGGATGCCGAAGTGAATAAGGACGGGGATATCCAGTTCGGCGCATTTTTCCCAGACGGGCCAGATCGACTCGTCCTCGATAGGCTGTTCGATCATGGGTGCGAGCAGCTTGTAGCCGCGCAGGCCAAGCTCGGTTACGGCGTGCTCCAGCTGGGCGACGGCGTCCGGCTCGAAGGGATTGTGATGGGCGAAGCCGACGAAATTGTCGGGATACCAGCTGACGATTTCGGCGAGATGCTCGTTGCCGCCGCCTGTTACAAAGCCGACGGCGCGTACGCCGTATTCATCGAGCTCCGCGGCCCAACGTCGGGCCTGCTCCCTGTCTCCGGGGTGGTCGTCGGGGGATTCCGGCCTCGGGAAACCCCACATTTTGCGCCAGTGTTCGCCGTAGGGGCGGCTCATCTCCTGCACTTTGCGGGCCCGCTCCTCGCCCACTTTGTCGATGTATTTCTGAATCGTGTTTCCCATGTTGGGGAACCACGGTTTGCTTGTGGGGAAGTGGAGGTGGAAGTCGATTATTTCAAAGCCCTGATACATTGAAATTCCTCAAGTTAGATTCCTCTGATCGGTCCGCCTGAATGGCTAAGGGAAGGCCCTGTCAGCGGCGGAACATAGATGGGCAGGGCACCTTTCTAGCCACATACCTGGAATGCATCCTGCGGAACCAGGTCGGGGTTGCCGGCCAGCAGAGCAGCCCCGAAGGCCGGGTTGGAGCGGGCAGGAACGATCTGGCAGCCGGGCAGATGTGCGTTGAGTTCGGCGTGAAATGCCTGGCGAAGACAGGACGGTTGCTCCAAAACGGAGCCGGCAGTGGCGACCTGCGGCTCGGTCAGCAGGCCGACTTTACGCAGGACGGAGGCGGCTGTACCGGCAAGCGCGGCGCCGGCCTCATTCAGGATAGAGCGGGCGACGGCATCACCGGAGGCGGCTGCCTCAAAAACAGAGGGGGCAAAGGAACGGAGCTGCTCGTGGGCATAGGAGATACTTGAATCGAGTCCGGCGATCCAGCCGATCCACTCCTGTTGGGTGCTGCCGGCGATGGCGTGAAAATGCTCCGTAAGGTGGGTCGCAGAGCCGCGTTTGTCGAGTGCTGCCAGGGCGGCGCGGAGGCCGCGGCGGCCGATATCGTAGCCGCTGCCGGCATCGCCCAGCCAGTGACCCAGGCCGTCGGCGCGAGCTGAGCGGCCGTCTTCGCCGACGGCGAAGGCGACGGCCCCGCTGCCGGCGGCGATGAGGGCGCCGGGGCTGCCATGGAAGGCGCCGCCCCAGGCCACGACGGAGTCGTTGAGCGACCGCCACGAGCACTGCAGTCCGCTGGCCTTGAGCGCAGAGGTCAGGATCTGATGCAACTGTTTCTGGTCGGATGGGCCATCGAAGCCGGCCATGCCGGCGCAGGCGGCCTTCACTTCAGATGGGAAAACGGCAGACGGGGTCAGAGCCTGTGAGATCGCTGCGGACAGGTTGGCGGCTGCCTGTTCCACACCAACGATATGATAGTTGGAAGGGCCGCTCTGCCCTTCGCCGACCAAGCGGCCTGTGCCGTTGGACAGAATGATATGGGTTTTGGTTGCACCGCCGTCGATTCCAAGAAAATAAGCCACAGTAGGATTTTAGCCCGAATGGTGCAAATGTCAAACGTAGGTGGTATTGGCAGGACAAGAGTTGTCAGTATTCGAAGGAGGGGCAGGTTGATTTGCGGTGCGGCGCCTCAGGGTGGGGAGGGACAAAAGTGGTGAATGTTTGCCCGGCTGCGCAAAGGGTGGGAGAATTGGCGAAAGGACAGTTGCCAGTTGCAGGAGACTGCGCGGACTGAGTGGCGCAGGTCGCAGGACTCAAACCCCTCAAGAGCGAGAAGTGAGGAAAAGGGAGTGGGGAGAGAATAAGGCCCGTGTTTGAAAGGGATGCATCCCAGATTCGGGGTGAGAACAGTCTGGCGGGGAATCTGTGCCAGCGGTGGCTGGCGTTGTTTACCGTCTTTGGGCGAGACGCAGTGCAGGCGCCAGGCCTGGCCGTACGGTGGAGTCCGTCAGTTGGGGAGGGTGCGAGGGCAGGCACAAGGCCGGCACCTACGGGGATCTGATGGGACTGGCGGGACGTGGTCTGGCTGGACACCTTCGATTAGGCACCCGTCACCAATATCGACACCCGGTTCGATGAGGCGTGTTGTAGGAGAGGGGGCGTTGGGG
>JAPPKT010000613.1 GCA_028819675.1 Caldilineaceae bacterium
CATTAGCGTGGCTCGGGTCCAGGTAGAACATCTGCCCGCGCGTCCCCAACGGGAAGCCCAACCCTTCAACGACCGGCGAAGAGGGGATCCAACCCCCGCTGGGCGTCGCCGCAAACAGATTTCCCTCGTGATCGACCGCATCGACGTGCGTCGTATCGCCCGTGTAGACGTTTGGATCCGCTTCCGCATGCGTGGGCCTGCTGGCTGGGGCGTCACCGGGACGCAATTCCACAGACGCGCTGCTGCCACTGATCAGTTCACGGCGCGCGGTTGCATACTCTTTCGAAAGAAGCCGGTCCAGCGGCACCTTGACGAACTCAGGATCGCCGTAGTACTGCTCACGGTCGGCGAATGCCAGCTTGGACGCTTCGACCACCGTGTGGATGTAGTCGGCTGAATTATGTTCGAACGCGCCGAGATCATAGCCTTCGAGGAGCGCCAGCTGCTGCAGAAAAACCGGTCCCTGACACCAGGTATTACACTTGTGCACATCATAACCGCGATAGTTGAACGAGACCGGCGACTCCACCTTGGTGGTGTATTCGTGAAAGTCGGCTTCTGCCAGCAGGCCGGCGTTGCACTGCCCGCTGGCGTCTCGCACCTTCGTCTCGCGTTGAAAGGCGACCATCTTTTCGCCGACAGGCCCTCTGTAGAAATAGTCACGCGCCGCGGCAATCCCCGCCTCACGTCCAAGGTGACTGTTGCGCATCTCCGCGTCAATTGTCCCCTTGAAAGTCTCCGCCCAGTCCGGATTGGCCAGGAACTCGCCCACCTCCGGCGCCCGCCCGTTCGGCAGATAAGCCCGCGCCGAACTGGGCCATTCGTTCTCGAATTTCTCCTTGAGATTGGTCAATGAACCGTGCAGCCCCGGATAGACCGGAAAACCTTCTTCCGTCAACTCGATCGTCGGCTCCAATACATCCTTGAGCCGCAAGCGCCCAAACTTCTCCAACGCCGTCGTCCATGAGCCGAACGCCCCCGGAACGGTCGCCGGCAAAAAGCCGTCACCCGGTATGATCTCGATCCCCCGCGAGCGAAACCAGCCGATGGTGGCGGCCTTCGGCGCGTAGCCCTGCCCATTGATGGCATACTCACGCCTCTGCCGCGCGCAATGGATGAGGATCGGGACCTCGCCACCGATGCCATTGGACTGCGGCTCTAACACATTGAGCGCGAATCCGGCCGCCACACCGGCATCGATAGCATTGCCCCCCTTCTCGAACATGCGCGAGCCGGCCGCCGCCGCCAGATAATGACCGGCCGAGACGACGCCGCGGCGGCCCATGAAAACCGGGCGTGTTGTAAATGACATTGGTTTGCTCCCTATGCTCAGGCCAATTCTATATCTAGGAATGCCGGCGCCGCTCTACTTTCCCCAGTCTTCGCGGGGCGGCCACAGCACAGAACCCCCAATCGTTCTGACCTCAGGTCGCTCAGCCACCCAGTCCTCGGTTGTATCCCGCCATCTTTTGAAGTGGGGCGTCTGCATGTGCGCCTGGAACGCGGCCTCGTCCTCATAGACCTCGTACAGCCAGATCGTGTTCGGATCGTCGCCATCCCCGATCACGTCAAATCGCAGACAACCGGGTTCATGTTCCACCGAACCCTGGGCGTCCAGCAATATCTCTTCGATGAACCGCTCCGTAAACTCTTCCTTGATCTTTAAGGGGGCGATGATGACATACATGACTGTATTTCTCCTCTGTGCGATTTGGGAAATGTAGGGACTGTCAGGTGACCGCTGGTGGGTGTGGGGGTTGTCTACAGTGGGTAGCCTATCACAGTTCAGGACAGTTGGCGACCCGATTGAAGACGCCCTCAAGCGAAGCCCGCCGGATTTCATCCAGCTCGTCGGCGCTGAAAACACCTGCCCTGTACAGGTTCCGATACTCGTCCGAAACGCTCTGGTCGAATATCATCGGGTCGTCGGAGTTGACAGTCACCGGCACGCCGTTGTCAAAAAGGAGGCGGATCGGGTGACTCGCCATGTCGGGCACCGCATCCAGCATCACATTGCTCGTCGGGCACACATTCAGTCGAATCCCGTTCCCAGCCAGCCAGCGCATCACCTCCACCGACTCGGCCGCGCCAATGCCGTGCTGAACCTCGTCCAGCTCCAGCAATTCAACCGTCCGCCGCACCTCCTCCGCGCCCCCGAACTCGCCGACATGCGCCTTCAACTTCATGCCCGCGGCCTTTGCCTCTGCATAGAGTGATTCGACGTCCTCAGGCTCGCACGCCTCCTGGTGGTCGTACAGGTCGATCGATTGGAAAAAACCCAACTCGATGGCCTCGTGCGCCCGCGACATTAGCTCTGGGTCCGATGCGGCCTGACGGGGAATACCTAACTCCGGACGCAATTCAATCTGCGGCTGGAAATGCGCGACCAGCTCGCGCAGATGCCCCACGACTCCGGTCAAACCGTCTGCATAGTACGCCGCGCGTCGAATGTCAAAGCTTATCTCCATCATAACGACACCGTCCCCGATCGCGTCGCGCAGCGCAGACTCCGCCACGAACTCAATGGTCTCCCTGTTTCGCAAATGGGGGTCCAGAACGTCCATGGCGTATACGATCATGCCCCCCAGCTTATTCATCTTCTCTGGAGGAGGCTTCAGCCTGCAGCCCAGACGGGCCTCCAGGTTGTGGCGGCGCGTGCTGAAATAAGCGTGGCAGTGCAGGTCGACCTTGGGAGCCGCCCGCAACGCATCCCAACTGTCCTCTTTAAGGGCCTCTACAAAACTCATCTTCATGTCGGTTTTCAGCTAACTCTTTCTCCAGGCTCAAACCCTTTTCCAAGGGGGACCATCTCCCCCTCGCTCCTCACGAAGACCAGGCGACATCATCGCCGAGCACCGATTCAAGATACTCCCGGCTCATCCTCGCCGCCTCTCGCGCCGCCCGCGGCGCACGCGACGTTCCATCCAACTCAACGTTGACCCAACCGCCGAATCCGCCGTTCTCCGCCAGGATGGCGAAGATTTCAGGCATCGGCAGAATTCCGTTTCCGATCGGCTCGTAGTTCACGTAGCCGCTGCGGTCGATCTCCTTGCCGTCGCCGTCCCGCTCGTAGCTGCCGTTCCAGTCCTTCAGATGGACGTGGACGATCCGGTCTCGGTACGTGCGCATCACCTCCAGAATGTCGCTGCCCCCCTTGGCGATCTGCCCCGTAT
>JAPPKT010000368.1 GCA_028819675.1 Caldilineaceae bacterium
GGCCGAATAGGCCCGACCGCCCGGAACTGCAGTAGTCAGTGGTCAGTAGTCAGTGGTCAGTGAAAGCACAGATTGCTGGGTGATTGGCTTTGAGATGAGTGAGGGGAGAGATTCGCTCACCTTTTGCGGTGTCGCGGACTGAATAGGGCTCAGTCGTTGCGAAATCGGATCTCTATTGAGCCACTCCTCATCAGAGATGTATAGTCAGGAAACAGAGAACTCAAAAACCAGTTGCAAGGAGAGTACCGATGTCCTTTTCTGCCAAGGGAATCGTTCATCGCTCGACGGTGACGGGCCGGCGAGGCATGATCGCTTCGGCGCATCCGCTGGCTTCGCTGGCGGGCGTGCGCATTATGATGGAAGGCGGCAACGCGATCGACGCGGTGGTGGCGGTGGCGGCGGCGCTGAATGTGGTCGAGCCTTACATGTCGGGACTGGGGGGCGACGGGTACATGCATATTTACTCGGCGCGCGAGCAGGAGCATACGATCCTGGACTATATGGGGCGTGCGCCGTATGGGGCGACTTTTGAAGAGGTGGGCAGTGCGGAGAGCCGGGCGCGGGGGCCGCGTTCGCCGCTGGTGCCGGGGTCGTGCGGGGGGTGGCTGGCGGCGCTGGAGCGGTTCGGGACGATGGATGCGGCCACGGTCTTTGAGCCGGCGATCGAGTATGCGGAGCATGGTTTTCCGCTGACGGTGAAGAACGCCGAGTTCACGGATTTCAACGTGCCGGAGATGCTGAAGTATCCGGCGACGGCGGCGGCGTATTTGCCGCATGGGCGGGCGCCGGTTGCGGGGGAACTGATGATACAGCCTGACCTGGCGAAGAGCATGCGCGCCATCGCCGAGGGCGGTGCGGATGTCTTTTACCGGGGCGAGATTGCGGACAGGCTGGTCCGTTACATGGAGGAGAACGGGGGGCTGATCACGCACCGGGATTTGGAGGATTTTGCGGTGGAGTGGCAGGAACCGGTTTCGGTCTCGTACCGGGGCTTCCGTGTGTATGCGCCGCCGCCGCCGTGCCAGGCGGTCCAGTACCTGGAGACGCTGAACATCATGGAGGGCTTCGACGTGGCGGAGATGGGCCACAACCGTGCGGGGACGTTGCACCGGTTTATCGAGGCGGCGAAGCTGGCGCAGGCGGACAGGGCCGAGTATACGGGGCTTGAGGACGTGCCCACGGCCGGTCTGCTGTCGAAGGAGTATGCGGCGCAGCGCCGGGCGGAGATCGGCTCGCAGGCGCGGCCCTCGGGCGGTGAACGGTATACGTCGGCGAAGATGGAGGACGAGGTGCTGGCAGGGGACCCGCGGCGGTGGATGCGCACCGAGTGCACGACGCACTTCAGTGCGATCGACGCGGCGGGCAACGCGGTGGCGATCACACAGAGTCTAGGGGCCGGTTTTGGGTCGGCGGTGGTTGTACCGGGAACGGGGATTGCACTGAATAATTTCCTGAACTGGTTTGACGGCGATCCGCAGAGCCCGAATGTGATTGCGCCGGGGCGGAAGATCGAGATGTGCATGTCGCCGGCGCAGGTGTGGGACGAGCAGGGGCTGCGTTTTCTGATCGGGACGCCGGGGAGCTACGGGATTCTGCAGACGACGCCGCAGATGATCATGAACGTCATCGATCATGATTTGAACATACAGGCCGCGATCGAAGCGCCGCGGGTGAAGGCGACGTCGCCGGGTACGCAGGTGGATGTTGAGACGCGGATTGGTGAGGATGTCCTGCTGGAGCTGACGCAGATGGGTCACCAGTTGAACAGGCTGGGGCCCTGGAACGCGGAGGTCGGCGGTGGGCAGGGCATCATGGTCGATCCTGAGAGCGGCGGGTTCATGGGCGGCGCGGACCCGCGGCGGGACGGGTATGCGCTTGGATGGTGAAGGGCAGGGGCCAGGGGCTAGGGGTTAGTAGCTTTTAGTAGTCAGTTTTAAGTTTTTAGTGAACGGCAGTGGGTGTACCGGGCTAAAGGGGATCGATGGCCCGGTAACCCCCGAGGCATTGGGTTATTCGGCGCGGTTGGTCAGGTGGATGAGGCCGTCGCCGGCGAGGACGCGGTGGACGCCGCGGCGCATGATGACGATGCCGTCTGTCTCGGCGTGGAGTTCGGCCAGGACGGTGCCGAGGGGGTCGTGGATGGTGCCGACGAGCTGGCCTGTTTGGACTTCCTGCAGGAGTTCGACGCGGGGGCGGAAGAAACCGGCCATGGGGGCGGACATGACTTCGTCCATGTTGCCGTCGCCGAGGAGGTGCTCGGCGGGTGGTGCAGGGGCGGGTTCGCCTGCGAGCATGTCGAGGTGGTGCATGACGTTGAGGACGCCGTGGGTGAAGCAGTCGACGTCTTCGGGGCGGGCGCGGCCGGCGCCGGCGGCTTCGGTGTAGAGGCAGGGCACGCCGAGGTCGGTGGCCGCGGAGATGCTACGGCCGGGGGGCACGGGCGGTGGATGGCCCCAAAGTACGGGCGCGCCGAAGACACGGGCTCCGGCGAGGGAGCGACGGCCTACGTCATCATCGCTGTGGACATAGCCAGCCAGGGTGGGGATGTCGCCGACGATTCCGGCGCTGTGGAGGTCGATGAAGAAGTCGGCGGCGCTGAGGAATTTGTGCGTCAGCCAGTAGGCGATCTGTTCGGTGAGGGTGCCGGTCTGGGAGCCGGGGAAGACGCGTGCCAGGTTGAGCCCGTCGATGGGGCTGTTGCGGGTGGCGGTGGCGTAGGCGGCCATGTTGCAGACGGGGACCATGAGGAGTGTGCCGCGGAGTCGGGACGGGTCGACTTGATCGGCGATGCGGGGGATGGCTTCGACGCCTTCGTACTCGTCGCCGTGGACGCCGGCGGTCACGACCAGGGTGGGTCCCGGTTCGGAGCCGGTTACGGTGAGCAGGGGTAGCTGCCACCAGCCGCCTTCGACACGCTGGGAGACGTTCAGCCAGCTGGCGGATTTTGTTCCTCGTTCCAGGTTGGTCACATCCAAATCTGATATGTGCATATTGATCTCCTTTCGTGAGCGCCGCTTACTGGGTCGGCTGACGCCGTTCACTCGCGGAACTGAATCGAGTAGAGGTCGGCGTCTTTGAGGGCGAAGCGGAGGCGGACGGGTCGGCCTGACAGTGCGCTGAGGTCGTTGCCGCCGGCCCAGTTGGCTGTGCGGTCGATGGCGTCGCCG
>JAPPKT010000301.1 GCA_028819675.1 Caldilineaceae bacterium
GTAAGGCAGGGGTCTGCAAAACCCTGATCGCCGGTTCGAATCCGGCCGTCGCCTTTAACCGCTCATTCGAGCGGTTTTCTTGTTTGACGCCAAAGTCAATCCATAGCAATCTATTAAGTATTGTCATTTGGCTTTTCCTTTCCACTTTTTTTGTTCTTCGCCCTTGTAGAGATCATTGGTGTGATACAATTTAGAGTGCGGCCACCGTTCTTTTGATTCACATTTGAAACGGGAAGATACTCGTCTCCCAAAGTCGTGCGTGAGAATCGCACTCGATGAGCTGTTTGAGGCCTGACCGGCCCGGTGGAGTTACGGGGAGCAGAAGGAACATGAAGAAAAACAGAGCCACGAGGACTGAAACTGATTTCCAGCCCAATGTTGACGTAGTACGAGGAAGCCGGAACTGCTCAGGGAAGAGTCGTATTTCAGTGTTCGAATACATCTTCATGCACTCTAGTCTGAAATGGTTGTATGTCTCGGTGCGGAGTGCTACTGCCAGGCGTGCTGCGATCGCATCTATTCTCATTCTGACCGTGCTCTTGGCGACGGCCTGTTCCGGCGACGAAACTGCGGAAGCGGAGTCGGCGCTGGAGAACAACCCATTTGGATTCGACCAATTCGAGGCGCCTTCACTGGACGAACTCGTCCCGGAAAGGTTGGGCCCGCGTCCCAAGGGGTCGATAAAAACGGTCGTCGAACACTACTTGCAGCAGTACCAGCCCAACGGCAGCTTACCGAAACTCTTTGAGACGACCCGCGTTTACGATCGGAACGGTGTTCTTCTCGCCGAGTTCTTTGAGGAAGGCCGCCGCACGTGGGTCACTCTCGACCAGATTTCCCCCGCCTTGATTTCGGCCACCGTCGCCACCGAGGACGCTACTTTCTTCACCAATCGAGGCGTGGACAGTCGTCGCATTGTCGGCGCGGCAATTCAGAATGTACAGACGCAATCGATCGCCTCCGGCGCCAGCACGATTACAATGCAGCTGGCGCGAAATCTCTTTCTCGAACCAGAGGAACGATTCGAACAGACGATTGATCGGAAAATCCATGAAATTGGGATGGCCCACGACCTGACCATTCTGTTCAACAAGGAAGAACTGCTTGAAATCTATCTTAACCTCGTCAACTATGGTCATCTGGCCTACGGGCCCGAAGCGGCGGCACAGGTCTACTTCGGCAAGAGCGCCATCGATCTGAATTGGGCTGAAGCGACCATACTCGCCGGCGTGCCCCAACAGCCGGCGGCATTTGACCTGTTTGCGAATTTCGCCGCCGCCAAACAGCGGCAGCGCGTAGTTCTGGACCTGCTGGTGCGCCATGACTTTCTTTCGCAAGAAAAATCCGATGCCATTTATGAAGAGGAAATCTTCCTGATCGGCAGCTCGGAAGAGAAAGACTATCTGGCGCCCCACTTCCTACTCTATGTGGAGAAAGCACTCGAAAGGCGGATGGCCGAAGCCCTGGGCATCGAGAATGGGCGCTGGAAGATGCGCCGGTCCGGTATGCATATCATCACCTCACTGGACATGCCTATGCAGGTGCTGGCTGAACAGGAGTTGCGGGCTTGGATCGACAGAGTCGGCGAAGCCTATCGGATGACAAACGGCGCTATCGTAGCCATCCAGCCGCAGACCGGCGAAGTCCTGGCAATGGTCGGCGGTGTCGACTTCAATGAGGAGGATGCCGGGCAGGTGAATCTGTCTGTCAGCCTGAGGCAGCCCGGAAGTTCCTTCAAACCCATACTCTATGCTGCAGCACTTTCCCAAGACCTGATCTCACCTGCCACCGTCATTTGGGATACCCCAACCGCCTATCCTGTGGGCATGGGCCACTTCTATAGTCCCCGGAACTATGACCGGACTTTCCACGGTCCGGTCACTGTGCGCACTGCCCTGGCGAACAGCTACAATGTTCCGGCCGTAAAGCTGCTGGCATCGCTGGGCAATGAACGCCTCGTCTCCAAAGCGGAAGAGTTTGGAATCACAAGTTTCACGAGGGAGCCGGACAGCTACGGGCTGAGTCTTTCCCTTGGTGCAGGCGAAGTATCGCTTCTCGAGTTGACGAACGCCTTTCGCACTTTTGCCAATCAGGGGCTCTACTCCCCGCCGCAATTCGCCATGTTCATGGTTGACGATTTGGGCCGCTATCGTTCCCCGCCCCCTGTCAGGCAGAAGCGCATAATCTCTGAAGGAGTCGCCTTCCAAATCACCGACATTTTGAGTGACAACGAGGCCAGGAAACCGGCCTTTGGCCTGAACAGCAGACTCAACCTTAGCCGTCCAGCTGCCGCGAAAACGGGAACCACAACAAACTTCAAGGATAACTGGACCGTCGGCTTCACAAAATACCTGGTGGCCGGCGTATGGACAGGGAACAGTGACGGGACTACCATGTGGGGCAATAGCGGTGCGGCCGGCGCAGCGCCCCTCTGGCATAACTTTATGGAAGCGGTGATTGCCGATAAAGGAATGAGGGAGTTAATCGGGGCCCCGGAAGACCCAAACCTTTGGGCTTTCGATGTACCGGACTCTGTCGTCCAACTGCCCGACTGTCCTCCGGCCGTGCGCTGCCGCACTGGAGGCGAATACTTCACGTCCAGCTGGCTGAGCAAGACACGCGGAAACGGCCTTCTTGCAGGTACCGTTGTCACCGGCAGGTCATTGCCGACCCATTTCGCACGATCAAACGACTTTGAAGACCTGTCCTACTGTATCGTCGACGAAACAGCGGGAGCCGTCAACGGCGGCAGAACAAACAGTGTCCCCGAGACCCGGGCTCTGCTACGGATTTCAAGCTGGGTTGGCCTTGCTTTTCCCCCAGGCTACTCCACTGTGGGCAGGCCGCTCAGACCGATGCCGGAGATACAAGTTGATGAGGACGACGATGGCTTGAATACGCCGCCTCCCGAATACAGGGAGGACCTGGTTTACATACCCTTCACAGAGATAGAAAAGTTCAGGTTGCTTTCGTACAGTATGCAAAAGGGCATACCCGTTTCACTCGGTTCGTGCTCAAATCTCCGTTACTATACAGCCAGATCTGGTGACAGCTGGGCAGGTCTGGCCCGCGCCCACGGTCTGCCCGAAGGCGTTCTGCGAAACGCCAATCTGCACGTTAAGGGTTCCCTCAACGGGGAACGTTTGCTGCTGCCCCGCGTTATTCCTATTCGGCTTCATGAAGAAAGCATGATTCACGAAGTGCAGTCGGGGGATTCGTGGGTCAACATCGCCGCACAGTACGACATCCCTATCAACCTGCTACGCGCGGCCAATCCAAACGCGATCCGGCCATACTATATCTTGCGTCCGGGGGATCTACTGCATATCCCTGAAAACCTGGAAATCTATCAGAACCCGTTCGAGTAAGCGACCCGTTGAGTCGCCGGCTATCAGGACTGACAGTCGCAAGACGAAACCTATGTGCCGGGCGTATAGATTCAAGCCAACTTCCTCAGGTCGCCCTTTGCATGGAACCACAACGCCTGTTTTCGTCGTTTACTGAATCGAGGCGAAGACTCCATAATCTGGCTCCGTCTGATCCAGGTAGTGGCGTGGACGCCACAGTTCAGGAACTCACCAGCACTGATAGGGACTGCAAAGACGCATGCCTGGATTTCCCTTCGAACGGCGTACCCTTTTTCTGTTCATCCTACTTTTGACGCTTGTCCTGGCCGGCTGCGGCTCACGCCGCGGCGCTGTTGGGCGAAGGCCGGCTATCTCCCTGTCCAATGTTGCCGAAGCCTATCTCCAGATTTACCAGCCCGGTCCCCTCCCCCGCGTCTTTCAAACAACATTCGTATATGACCGCAATGGGGAACTGCTTGCCGAGCTAATCGGAGAGGGCCGTCGTGAATGGGTCTCGTTGGACCGTATTTCCCCTCACCTGATCAACGCAACCATTGCAACTGAAGACGCAACCTTCTTCACCAATCCTGGTGTGGACCCGGTTCGCATCGCCGGCGCCGCGCTCCAGAATGTCGAGCAAGGCGAGATCGTCTCCGGTGCCAGTACAATTACAATGCAGCTGGCACGCAATCTATTCCTGGGCTCCGAAGAACGCTACGATCAGACTTTCGATCGCAAAATCGCGGAGGCCGGGCTGGCGAGCGAACTTACTCGGACCTACACCAAAGAGGAGCTTCTCGAGCTGTATCTGAATCTCCTCAACTACGGCAACCTTGCCTACGGCCCACAGGCAGCCGCCCGTACCTATTTTGGTAAGCCGGCAGCCGACCTTAGTCTGGCCGAAGCAACACTGATAGCTGGCATTCCCCAGTCGCCGGCCCGCTTCGACCTGTTTCATGACTTCGGGTCGGCCAAGGAGCGGCAAAGGACGGTCCTGTCGCTGATGGTCCGTCATGGATTCCTGACGCTTGACGAAGCAAACGCCGTGTTTTCCACAGAGGTTGAACTGGGCGGGTCGCCGGAAATAAACTCTCCGTCTGCACCGCATTTTGTCGACTTCGTGGTCCATGAACTGGATCGGTCCTGGGGCGAAGGATATGATGTCAGGCGGGCCGGATTCCACATCTACACAACGATCGACATGGCCTTACAGGAAACGGCCCAACAGATCGTCTTGCAGAAGGTTGCGGATCTCCGTTCTCGTTTTGATATGAACAATGGAGCGCTCATCGCTCTCAGGCCGGGAACGGCAGAGATTCTGGCCATGGTCGGCAGCGTCGATTACGCGAACGAGGAGATCGATGGCCAGGTCAATGTCGCAATCAGCCCCCGGCAACCGGGCAGTGCCATCAAGCCCCTACTCTACGCTACCGCCTTCAATGACAATCTCATAAGCCCGGCAACGGTCATCTGGGATACGCCCATCACCTACACAATCAGCACAATTGAGCAATATGAGCCGCTCAATTACGACCGTAAGTTCCACGGACCTGTCACCGCGCGGGCAGCGCTCGCCAATAGTTATAACGTCCCAGCGGTAAAGCTGTTGGACGCCGTAAGTGTCAAGCGCATGTTGGAAGCTGCTCGCAGCATGGGCGTCAGCAGCCTGCATCGGGGTACCGACTGGTATGGTCTGAGTCTGACCTTGGGGGGAGGCGAGGTTACCCTGCTCGATCTTGCCACCGCCTACCATACAATCGCCAACCAAGGTGTATACAAATCTCCACGATATGTCCTCACGATTACCGATGGGCAGGGCCAGACACTGCTCGAAGACAGCTCGACTGATGGCGTATCAGTAATCTCTGAGGACGCCGCTTCACTGGTTACCGATATCCTCAGCGACGACCCCGCGCGGGTTCCTATGTTTGGCGCCGGTAGTCAACTGACCTTGAGCCGGCCTGCGGCGGCGAAGACCGGGACAACTGACAACAATCGCGATGCCTGGACGATGGGGTTCACACGCCATCTGCTTGCCGGCGTATGGGTGGGCAACACCGATGGCCGCCCCATGCGCAACGCCACCGGAGCCGGCGCAGCCGCGCCCGTGTGGAACGAGTTTATGCGCACTGTCCTCGCCGAGCCTGTTCTTCTTGACCTGCTCCGGGCCCCGACTGCTGATGCCGACTGGGAGTTTCAGAATAGCGAGGGCGTCACTCTGCTGGACGTCTGCCCGCCTGGCCTGACTTGCAGACAAGGCGGCGGCGAGGCCTTCAGTTCATCCTGGCTGGACGCCGCCGGCAAATCCGGCGAGGGCGGCCAGCTGGAAGTCGGAAATGAGAACGACACTGAACTTCAATTCACTGATGCACTCCCCTTGGTCGACAGTGTCGAATACCTCCCTTCTGCTCCAGTCTATGTGAAACGGCAGACCGGCGCGACTCAGGAAACACGCCTACTTGGCTATTGTGGTCACCAGGATGGCGCGCGGCGCATTCTTCTGGCTCTGCCCGACCCCTTCGGTTTTCAGCAGGGCGCCTTCTCCAGTTGCCGGAACTGCTGGTCGACAAATGATGAAGACGATGAGGCAATTGACGAGGGCAGGCTGCTGCGGGATAGGAGAGGCGCGCTAATATGGAATCTGGGGCGTGGCTTTCCGGTCTACCTGGGCCAGTGTGCCGAGATGGGAAAGATGGCTGCCTACACGGGACTGTCGGTCGGCATCGATTTCGCCAATGCCGGCACCTTGGTTTCTCCCGAAGTCTTCTCAAGCGGACAGCTGTCAGATGTGAGCAGCACCGACTTCCTGGGACCTCACCGCTTCATTCTCGACCGTCTCTGGCACGATGAGCAGTGCCCGGGACAGTACGTGATGGGACAGGCAGTCGACGACAGAGGCGTCGCGCTTCCAGGAGTTACCATTCGCTTGACTGACGCTTGGGACAACTCATACGAAACTGTCTCCAAGAGCGGCGCAAATGACACCGGTCGATTCGATTTCCCAATCTACGGGCGGGACGCCCCTCAGCGCTTCACCCTGCAGGTCCTCGACGTCAATGGTAATCCGAACGGCTCCCCGATCGTCGTCCCCCATCGTACCGACGAAAACAGCAACAAGCCCTGCCATCACCTGATTGTGCGCCGCCAGTCGTAGCAATGGTATGTCAACGATTACAATGCGTTGTGCCTACGGTCGCGCCACAAAACTGTCTTGGCTGGCTATAATGAAGGGAACTCATACCGATAGCAAGCACAAAGCTGTTGGGATTTGGCCTGGGAATTGGATAAACTGGACAGAATACGAGCAATGTCTCCGAAACGAATCCGTATTCTGAGGCTGGGCCTGTGGCCGATGTAGAACTGTCGCTTTCGGCCGTAAGGAAGGCCGGCTTTCCAACTGTACGGGAATCTGGAGGGAATCGATGCATTTCAGAAATTCATGGCGCTATGTTTGCCTCGCCGCAGTCCTGGCACTGGTTCTCGTAGCAGGCCCTTACGCCTTGACTGCGCAGGGTTCCGTCGAAGATACGACGGTAAGTGGACAGTTGAACGAACAGTTCGCTAAGCATTACCTTGGTCTGCAAGTCATCGATACATCACAACCTGTTACGATAAAGATGGACTACCAGCCGCAGCACAGCCATACACTGGACGAAAGCTCCGGCTTCTATGTTTTCAAACAGTCCGGCTTCGATCGCTACATTAACGCCGCCCCGCCCTCGGAAACTGCATTCCGCACAGGCACGCAAGAATCGATGGGCGGTGTAAAGCGGAAGGTCACCCAGATAGGTGCTGAAGATGTATCCGAAATCGTAACCATCGTTGTTTACAATGATTCTACGATGGACCTCTCCTATACGTTGTCGGGAGAAAACGTTAGATTTGTCGATGAATCAGGAGAACAAGTTGTAGGTGGCAGCACGCCTGGCGTGCCGGCGACCGCCACGCCTGCCTCTGCAGGGCTTCAAGCGGCCGCAGCGTCTGCTGCAACCCCGCAGACAGTGGTGACCACGAGCGCCGTACGGTCGAGTTGGGTTAGAGGTGAGCTGAATGAACAGTTCGATAAACACTACCTCGGACTATCAGTAGTCGATACGGGGCAGCCGGTAACGATTAAGATGTCTTACGATCCACAGGACAGCTATCAAATCGACGAGAGTGCCGGCTTCTACGTCTTCAAACAGTCAGGATTTGACCGTTACATCAATGCTGCGTCCCCGGCCGACAGCGTCTTTGCAACCGGCTCTTCAGATACGATGGACGGCATCAAGCGAAAAGTCGTTGAAATCGGCATTGACGACGTTGGTGAAATCGTTACTCTCGTAACCTACAACGACACCACAATGCCCTTTTCCTATACTTTGCAAGGAGAAAACATCCTTTTCCTGGATGATTCCGGTGAACAGGTGGAAGGTGACAGGGTGGTTATCCAGCAGCCTGCTGCTGGCACGGCTTCCACATCCTCGGCAGCCGGAACTGAAGTCTCTCTTGGCGGCACTTACACTGTGAAGGCGGGAGATACGCTCGGCACCATTTCCTCACAAGCTTACGGCAGCACAAACTACTGGTCTTCGATCTGCACGGCAAACTCGCTTTCGAACTGCGACCTGATTGAAGTGGGTGACGTACTGACGATTCCGTCTCAGGCCGATGCCGACGCCTACCTTACGGGGGGAGTTCCGACACCAGCCGCGACGACTGAAGCCACTGCCGTCGCGACCCCAACACCTACAACGGATGCCATGCCCGGGGCAACTGCGACGGCCGCGCCCGAAGCGACTGCGATGCCAGAGGCAACAGCTACCGAAACGCCGGCTTCAACACCGGCTGCAACTGCCATGCCGGAACCAACCAGTGATGCAGGCACAATGGAGGAAGATCTCATCGAAGTCGCTGGAGACTACGAACAGTTGGACATTTTGCTCCTGGCCCTGGACCTGGCCGGCTTGACTGCGTCCATAGCCGACGGCGGCCCCTATACCATCTTCGCCCCCACCAACGCCGCCTTCGCCTCGCTGCCCGAAGCCAGGTTGGACATGTTGATGGCCGACTCGGAACTGCTGGCAGACACGCTCAGGTACCATGTCGTGTCCGGTAAGCTGAAGGCCTCCGATCTTGCAACGCAATCGTCGCTGACCACGCTCCACGGTGGGACCATTGACGTCAATACCAGCGACGACGGGTCTCTCGCGGTCGAGGGCATCAGCATTGTGACGTCCGATGTGGAGGCATCCAACGGGGTCATTCATTTCATTCACCAGCTACTGCCGGACCCGGACGAAGACGGCTCGCAATAGCCCTTTCGCCAGCTAAGGTTACCGCACTCAAATCAGCCTTAGGGACGCCCTCAGTTCACCGAACGAGGGCGTTCTTCTTTTTGTCATGTTCGCACAAGTGTGCTAAGGTGTGACTATGGAATCCTTCGAACAAAGTTACGTTGCGGAGTCGCCAGGCGACCTCCATCAGACGGTGGTAACGGAAGAATCGGGGCGCTATGACAGCGACAAAGGCGAAAGCCAGCTTGCCCCTCTGACTTCCGCAGATCTTGGCGCCTATTTTGGCGCTGCCGGTACTTTGTCCTCTCTCATGGAGGACTTCGAACTTAGACCGGGCCAGCTGGCAATGGCCGAGGTCGTCAAGAGAGCGATCCTGCAACGGCGCCCGGCGCTGATCGAGGCCCCGACGGGAACGGGAAAATCGATAGCGTACCTGCTCCCGGCAGTTCTGAGCGAGTGTACCGTAGTCGTCGCCACTGCAAACAAATCCCTGCAGGACCAGCTCTTTCGGAAGGATATCCCTTTCCTGAGCAGAGTGCTGGACCGACCGATAGACGCCATTGTAGTCAAGGGGCGCAGTAACTACATCTGTACCCACAAGTGGGAGAAAGAGGCGGTCTTGAGAGGCCGGCTTGCCCTTCTCGATCGAGAAGACGAGCAGGTCGCCTTCCTGCGAAAGTGGCTTGAAGGTACCGACAGTGGGGATGTAGACGATCTGCCTTTTGTCCTCAAAAACGACCTGAGGCCCCAAGTCGTCAGTTTTCCCGACGACTGCATAGGCCGCAGTTGCCTCCACTTTGAAGACAACTGCTTTGTGAATCAGATGCGCGACAAGGCTCGAAAAGCGCAGGTGCTCATTACCAACCATCATCTCCTGCTCAATGCCCTGGAGTTGGGGGAAATGGGGCAGGCGATTCTGCCAGAAGCTGCAATCTACGTGATTGACGAGGCGCACCAGCTGGAAAACACGGCTACCTCGGTCTTTGAGGAAGAAACCTCCAACTTTGCCCTGGAACAGCTGCTGGCAGGAGCTATTTTCAGAAAGCACCTGGAAGACTCGCGGCTCGACGAATTGGTCCTGCAAAACGGTATGGCATTTGCCGAAGTTGAACAGATTTCGGACAAAGGAGTTTATCGCATTGATGCCGATCTGCCTGAGCTGAAGAAGCTGGCAGGAGAGTTGAGTGCGCTGCAGGATGAAATGCGCCAGGCCAACCCATTCCGACGTCAGAACGAAGAGGGCCACCCGCCCCTTTCTGCCGAGGAATCCGAAGAGGAAGCCAACTACGAACTGGCGGTCAAAGGGCTGGGTTCTCTCGCTGGCAAACTGAAGGCGGTGGCAAGCAGCTCGAGGGACGACCTTAAGGTGCGCTATGCCGAACGGATAAGGGGTTCTCGCCGCCTGAGCCTTCGTCTCCATGCCGCCCCCATCGATCCGTCACGAGACCTTGCCCGGCATCTGTTTGCTGAGGAGGGACGCATCGTAATCTGCACGAGCGCCACCCTCGCAACCGAAGGCAGCTTCGAACACTTCAAAGTTAGATGCGGTGTGACCGGCGACCCGCTGGAGCTAGTCGCTGACCCCGCCTTCGACTACCCGCAACAGGCCCTGCTGTACCAGCCCGCACTGCCCGCCTTTGACTGGAGAGACAGAGCCCCATTCTACGATGCCGTCGCGGCTGAGATAAAGCGGCTCTTGGACGTGAGCCGGGGTAGGGCTCTGTGTCTATTTACCAGCTGGACCGGTCTGCAACAGGTCCATGAGAGGTTGAGTGACGTCCCCTGGCCTTTACGGGCTCAAGGTCAAAGCCCCCGAAATCTTCTCCTCGATTGGTTTCGCAATACCCCGCATAGCGTCTTGCTGGCGACCAAGTCCTTTTGGGAAGGTGTCGACCTGCCTGGAGACGACCTGAGCCTGGTCGTTCTGGACAAACTGCCATTTCCCACGCCAAGCGATCCGCTTCATGAGGCCCGAACGAAGGCACTTGAAGAGATTGAGGAGGGCAGCAGCTTCAGAAAGTATATGGTTCCGTTGATGACGCTCACGCTGAAGCAGGGATTCGGTCGCCTGATCCGGCGGACGGCCGATCGCGGCGTCGTGGCCATTCTGGACGAGCGACTGTCCAGCCGGGGGTACGGCAGCCGGGCTCGCCGCGACCTGCCCCCTGCGCAGTTCAGTCGCAGTTTTCGAGCAGTCTACCAGTTTTACCGGGAGGCGCTGGCCAGCCAGGCCGACTTTTCCCTGAACGTTTTCGCCGCCGTATCTGAGGACGATTCATCCCTGGATTGGGGCTGGCGGCTGACGCGGTTGCAGGACGGCGTGACCGACGAGGAGATCGGTAACTTGAACGAGGGGGATCACACGGCGGCAGAGATCCATGCCGCCGTTGCCGGCCTGGGCAATCTGCGTGAACGCGTAACCAGAGCCGAACGCAATACACGCAGCTTCGGCGTGGAACTTCGATGCAGCACGGAGACAGCGCAACGGTTGAAAACCGGCACACTGCCCGCTGCCGTAAAGGATCAATGGCTTTCCGAGCGCGCTGCGTGGAAGTCGTTGGACGTAATTGGCTTGCACTCCGCAGAGGAGGCGTAGAAGCTGTCGACTGCTCTCTCGCCAGCGGAATGCTCTTTTCTAAAGGTCGAGAGCCAGTATGCCGCGGGCATTCTTTCCCGCTTCCATGTCGGCAAATGCGTCGTTGATCTGCTCCAACTGGTAGGTCTGCGTGATCAGCTCATCAAGCATGAGCTTCCCTTCATCATAGAGACGAAGGTATTCGGGCATGTCCACCCGCGGGCGAGACGTACCGTAGTATGATCCGAGCAAGCTCTTCTCACTCCAGATTAGCTCCTGAGGAGGAATCGGCACGGTATCGTCATGGCGCGCCAGGCCAATCGCCACGGCAGTCCCAGCCGGGCGGACCATATCGAAGGCCTGCCGGATCGTCACTGAATTGCCAATCGCCTCAAAAGCGTAGTCCACGCCCAATCCGCCTGTCAACTCTCTGACAGCCTCGACAGGGTCCACCTCGGAACCGTTGACCGTGTCCGTCGCGCCGAACTGTCGCGCGAATTCCAGTTTCTTCTCAACCAGGTCTACTGCAATGATGCGCTCAGCGTCGGCAATCTTTGCCCCTTGCACCGCATTAAGGCCGACTCCTCCTGTCCCGATTACAGCCACTGTACTTCCTGCCTCAACTCTCGCCGTTCGCAGCACGGCGCCCACTCCGGTCGTTACGCCGCAGCCGACAAGCGCCGCCCTGTCCAATGGGTAATCCTTGTCTATCTTTATCAGGGCCTGTTCAGGAACCACCGCCAAGTCTGACATGGTGGCGATGCGGGACATCTGCGGAATGTCATGGCCGGCGGCGTTGTGCAAGCGGCAGGTGTCGTCCAGCAGATAGCCTTTGCGTGCGTCGATACCCCGGCACAGACAGACGCGGCCTGTCTCGCACATTGCGCACTGTTCACAGTAGGTCACGAACGAAAGAATGACGTGGTCGCCCGGCTTGACATAGGTGACATTGGCGCCTGTTCGTTCTACGACTCCGGCCCCCTCATGGCCTAGCGCCACCGGAGGTGGGTAGTAAATCGTTCCGTTTACCACCGAAAGATCGGAATGACAAACACCACTGGCACCCATGCGCAACAGGACTTCGTTCTCCTTGGGATCGTCCAGTGTCAGAGTCTCAACAACGACTGGAGCGTCGTGCTCATACACTACTGCTGCTCTTGTCTTCATTCCTCTCTCCCTCTGAATGGTATATTCCAGAACTGACTCAATGTAATTGCTTCAGGGCACGTTCCTCACGTCGCCGACAACGCGCGAGAAACTCTCGGCTCTCGCTCTTTGCGTCAGGCATTCCTATTCGCCGGTTCTTCGAACCAGCCTGTGGGTGGCGCCATGTGTTGGCAGCCGTACCCTTTCGGCCTGATAGCCCCTGGGCTGCACTTCCACCTCCCAGTCGTAACCGGACCGATTGATGAGGAAGAGCAGGTTGCCGCGGTTGCTCTCCACCAGGCGAGCCTCCACCAATGATCGATACTCGTCGGGCACGCCCTGAATTGTAACATCGGGGTTCATAGTTTCGGGAAGCCAGCCCTCAATCAGCCGGCGCAGTCCTCGGTGGAGCGAGGAAAAGTAGGAGCGGCCCAGAGCGAATGTAGGGATCAGTAGGCGGCCATCGGGCCCGGAAGTGATTAGGGCCGGTTCCCCACTGTCGCGGTAGGTCGCGATCGGTTGACCCATATGGTTGTCCATGAGCACCTGATCGTGAAAGGCAAATCCGCCGAACTTGCCTTCGGAATCGTTTACACTCCAGCCTGCGATAAAGTATATTGGGCGAATCCATTCACGGCAAGCCAAGCCAAGTTGCTCACCCACCTGCTGACACTCCGCTAGACTTGTCATCGGCAGTTCGGCGATCACTCTGCCGCCTCGCTCCTGGAAGGCTCCAAATGCCTTTCCCTCCTTCTCAGAGATTCCCAGCGTGAATGGCACCGCCACCACTTCCAGTTCGCAATCGGCATCGAAGCTGTGCGGAATAAAGGTTACCTCGTAGCCCAGATCCATGAAGAGCGCATAGAGACCTACCACCGTATCACTCAATGGGGCCTCGCGTGCGTTGGCCGCCCATACCATTTCCCGTGTCAAATAGATGCCGACCCGGGCTGGAACTGTGTCGCCGGCTGCAATCAAATCTTCGTAGCGTCGCAGACCTGCGATGACCCGCTTGGTTGCCAGCCTTCTTTCCGTGTCGTACTCGTCGGCGTCGACCATGTGGTTGATCCACGGCTCCGGCCCTGACATCAATGGATCCCAGCGGTAGAAGTAATGTGCGTGACTGGCGTAGCTGAAGACCTGGTTTACTTCAGCATCGATGTTTATTCCCCGCCACAGGATGTCCGATCGGAAGGGTCCGCCCTGGCACTCGGTCAACCATGCCTGGGAGCCGGGGGCCAGCGCCTTCAGAAGTGCGATCCGCGAACCGGCTTCTGCACCCGTGCGCGGACCGGACCCCCAGTAGTGGCTCGAGGACGCGTAGTCCAGTTGCGGCAAGATCCACCAGTCCTGTCCGTTGCGCTGAATGTGATAGGGGTCGGTATAGTTGAAACTGGCGCGCACACCCGGTGCGTGCTGTTTGATGATGTCGATGCCTCCCAGCAGGAATTCATTCAGATTGCGGGCAATGAACTCCCGCCAGTCGCGCCAGAAACTGTCTGGACCTGGCTCCGCTTCCGTCGGAGGCTGCACCGCGGCGAGCTCTTCGAATGCTGTTCCCCATCGCTCGTTGATTTGAGATATCGAAGAAAACCGCGACGCCAGATCTTCGCGGTACCGGTCCAGCGTATGCGGGTTGTAACAGGAGTGGTCACCCGGACCGATGCTGGGTTCATTGTGGACATCCCAATCGATGATTGCCGGGTGTGTCGCGAAGCGCGTGGCACAGTCGGCCAGGAGCTGGTCCCGCTGCCTTCGGTATTCGGGATGATTGATGCAGGCCCTTTGCCAGCTGAAGTCATGTTCATGCTGCGGGTAGGCAACGCCGTTCCTGTCAACTACTTTGGCATCGGGAAACGCCTCGATGAAGCTGTTGTGAACATAGAAAGTAGCGAATCCGAACAGGACGCCGATGTCAAGTTCCTGGCAAATGTCCAACAGCCGGCCCACTTCGTCGAGACTGCTGTCCAGGCCGATGCGAATGCGTATTGAGTCGAAGCCGGTATCTTTGATCATCTCCAGATCGCGGCGCCAGTCATCCTCTCCTTGCGGTAGCCATTCCGCGCGCGTAGCCATACCGCCGAACGGATACTCGTAGTGAGTGCCAATCAGAATGCCGTTATTCCTGGGCAAGAGAGTCTCCTTTGGGCGAAGTCTGAAGCGAGACCGGTCTTAAGTCCTGTAGGAGAACCTTAGGGCAGATCACCCCTTGATGCCAGTGAGAGCGATTCCCTGGATGAAAGTTCTCTGCGTGAAGAAAAAGAGGATGATCACCGGCACTGTCAATACAGTCGTTACTGCCATCATCCAGCCCCACTGGACACCCACGGTACTGACAAAAACCTGGATTCCAAGGGAGAGTGTGTACTTACTGGGATCGTTCAGGTAAATCAGCGGCCCGATGAAGTCGTTCCAACTCCACAGAAATTGAAAAAGCGCCACGGTAGCCAGAGCCGGCTTTGCAAGGGGAAGTATAACTCGCCACAGGACGCCGAACTCCGAGCAGCCGTCAATGATTGCAGCGTCGTCCAGGTCTCTGGGCAGACTGAGAAAAAACTGACGCAGCAGGAAAATAAAGAAGGGAACACCAAATGCATGGGGCACGATCAGCGGCAGAAGCGTGTTGACCCAGCCAAGACTCCGGAACATGATGAAGAGAGGTATCATCGTGACCTGGTAGGGCAGCATCATCGTTGAAAGCATGGCAAAGAACAGAATGTCGCGGCCATGCCAGCGCAACCGGGAGAAACTGTACGCGACCAGTGAACTGGATACCACTGTCAGAAATACTGCGGAGACCGCTATGACCAGCGTGTTGCGCAACTGCTGAAGGAAGGGAAAGTAGCTTAGTGATTCCGGGTAGTTTTGCCATCGAAACGGATCGGGAATCCAGACGGGAGGCAGCGTGAATATCTGGTCCAGATCTTTCAGTGAAGTGGAAACCAGCCAGAAAAAGGGCAGGAAGAACAGTAGACCCACCAGGAAGAGTCCAACATGACTGGCTGAATGGCTCAATTTCTCGCGCTGCGTCCTCGTAAGACTGCCGAAGCCGGACGCGCTCATCTGTTGTTGTCGCTTTAGTGTTGTCGTTGTCCTGCCCACAGCCCTATCGCTCCTCGCCCTCGTAGTAAACTAAACGAGCCGAACTGCGAAAAATGATCAGTGTCGTTCCCATTACGACAAGGAACAAAATCCAGGCCATGGCCGAAGCATAAGGCATCTGAAAGAACTCGAATGCGTTTTGATAGAGGTAATAGGCGTAGAACAGGGTCGTATCCAGCGGTCCGCCCCTGGTCATGATAAAAGCCTGGGCGAAAATCTGGAATCCGCCGATGACCCCCATGATTACATTGAAGAAGATTACCGGGGACAGCATCGGCAGGGTAACATTCCTGATCCTCTGCAGGGCGCCGGCACCATCGATCATCGCCGCATCGAAGAGATGCTGAGGAATATCCTGCAGCCCGGCCAGAAAGATCACGAGAGTACCACCGATCGTCCACACGCCCATCAGAATCAATGACGGCTTTGACAGGACGGGGTCGGTCAGCCATCCCGGCCCGTGGACGTCTATGACGCTTAGCGCCGAGTTGATCAGTCCGAATTCAGGGTTGAACACCCACATCCATAGCACTGAAGTGGCGACAATCGGGACAATCGTCGGTATGTAGTATACGGTTCTGTAGATAGAGACGCCGCGCAGATTCTGATTCAGAAGGAGCCCGAGAATGATGGCCAGTACAATGTGAAAGGAGACACCGAACACGACCATGTACATTGTGTTGTAAAGTGAGACCCAAAAGAGATCGTCCTTCAATAATTTGACATAGTTACTTAATCCGACCCAATGCAAGGGCTGCCCGAAAGTCGTGAACACATTGAGACTGTAGTAGAAGGAGTAGGCCACCGGAAAAACCGTGAAACTCAGGAATCCAATAATCCAGGGAAGCGCAAACAGGACCCCTACTCGCAAGCGACGGCGTTCCTGTCGCGTTAGTCCTAGTGTCATCACCGCCTTCTCCCGTCTCCCGGCGGGCTGACAGATCAACCCGCCGGGAATGCGTGCCAGGGGACTTTTCTATCAGCTGACCTGCTGGCGGAAGTCGTTCAACTCCTGCTGCAGCTTGGCTGTCATTTCGTCCAGGCCCTGCTGCGGTTCGATCTGGCCGTGTATGACCTCGTCTTGGAGCCGTCGGATTTCGGTCTTGTACTGCTCCAGGACAGGAATGCGCGGCCAGGCGCGGCCGCCCTCCGACTCCGTCAACTCCACATAGAGCTCGTTGAAGGGCAGCGAATTGAGGAACTCCGGATCGCGAGCGGCCTCGTTGAGAGGCGGTACGTCTCCCACTAGGTTGCCGAACTCGATCTGCTGCTGCTTGCCAGCCATGAAGTGGGCCAGCTGCCATCCTCCGTCCGGATTCTTGGCGCCGTTGGGAACGTTGAACATCGCGCCAATCTCCACCAGGCTCGTCGGTTCGGTGTATCCCGGGCCATATGGGGACTTGAAAACCGAGTAGTCAAGGTCGGGCGCATAGCGCGGGATCCAACTTCGCTTCCAGCTGCCGTCGATCTGCAGGACGATCTTGTCGACGTACCAGGGATCCTCGGTCAGTGAGCTGCGGTTGCCAAAGCCGGAAACGTAGCGGTCGATCTTTTCAATGTCGAACTTATCCGCGTAAGACTTGAACCATTCCAGCGTATAGAGCAATGCCTCCTCGGAGCCGGCCGTAATTGTGTCGGTATCCTCGTCATAGAATTGAGCGCCGTTGGCCCAGCCCCAGTGCCAGAGACTGCCCGACCGGAGCCAGGGCAGGAAGCCCAACCGGGTGATATTGCCGTCGTCATCATGAGTTGTCAGCGCCTCCGCCATCACGTCCAGATCGGCGAAAGATTCGGGCGGGCTGTCTGCACTGAACCCACCCTCTTCCAGGAGCGTGTCGTTGCTGTGCAGGGCAAAGACGTTGAGAGTATGCCCCGTGCCCCAGAGGTGCCCTTCCGACCACAGTGCATCCCACGCCGGCTTGGACCAGCCCTCGCCGTCAAAGCCGTCACGTTCGGCATAGTCCTCCAGCGGAAGCAGGAGCCCGCGTGGCCCCCACGTATAGGCCTGCGACCAGAGCGAAACCATGTCGGGCGGGTTGCCGCCCTGGATCGCGACCTGTGCCTTTTGGGTGACGTTGCCCCAGCCGATCGACATGAATATGGCGTTTTCGCCGGTCTGCTCGTTGAAGCGCTCGACCTGATTCTGTGCCTGCGCGGCCTCCTGCAGGCCGAACATCGACCAATAGATTATTGGGAGATTTTCCTGTGGCGGCGCGGCTGCTTCTTCTGCCGCCGGCATAGCACCCTCAGGCACGACACATGCGGCCAGCGCGGCGCCGCCTGCACCGAGCGCCATCGCATGCAGAAAACCTCGGCGACTCATCTTCTGTTGTGATTTTCGAGTGTCGGACATGTTTCCCCCTTTAAACGTGGGTTGAGCCGTGCCGCCGGACAAATTACAACTCGCCGCGGAGGACGGCCATCCTGCTTGCATGGGCGTCAGTCAATACTGTCCCCAATGTTCGGTCCTACTTCCTCCAATTTTGCCTGAGCACCTCCTTTTCCACGCTGCCATCACCTGCCTTTACTGCTTGTCTTGCCGGAGCGTTCTCTCGCGTTTGGAAGCATCGAAGGCCGGCCGCAATGGCCGGCCACACTCCGATGGCTATCTGACAATCAACTGCCTTCACCACTCCCAATGCGAGACCTTGTGATCAAGACCGATGACGAATATGTATGGTTTCATCGAGCCGTTTTGGCGGTCCTGGTAGGAAGTATTCACATGAACGACCTTCTCGTCAGACAGGTAGCTGATTGTAACAGGCGCTCCTGAAATCGTGTTGGTGCCGCTGAAAAGCACAATGTTGCCTGAGTCCGGCTTGTACATTCCAGCCAGTTTCTTTACCGGCGGGAGTACAGGCCCGGTACTGACGCCGCCGTCTCCGATGAAATGGTAGTTAAAAGCACCGTCTCCTCCGATCGTGACGTTTACAGGCGTGGCTTCGTGTCTGTTGAGACATGTTGAACATTCAAGACCACTACGGATCGAAATGTAGACTCTGGCAGAGGCACGTTGCCCGCTGCGGTCAGTGACCCAGTAGCTAAAGCTGTCCTTACCGACGAAGTTGACGTTGGGAACGTATTCGAAGGAGAGCGTCACCCTGGTCGCATTGCTTGTGAAGGATCTGAATCTACCGTTATCAGGACTACTGAAGTCAAAGCTGCCAAATTCTCCTATGGTGTCGTTTCCCAGCACCTCTATGTCGGCACTACCGTTCTTGGGAACGGAGATGTAATCGTCGACCAGGATATTTGGGACCGGAAGGGGTTCGGACTGGGCGAACGCGGGCGTAGCCGCGAAAGCAAGCACGGCAATGGCCAACAAGAGCGCCAACAATATTGTGCGGAAAAGACGCGTGTTGAAATGGTCTAAGTCGTGAAGTCGATTGCCGTTGTTGTAATGAATGAAGGTAAGCATAGGGAGATCTTTCGTAACTGGCTGACGACAAATGATTCGGGATCAAGTAGGCGTCAAGAGAGTGAGATGAGGCTCTCTTCGAAACTGGACTGCCAGCCAGCCGGAGAGCCTACTACAATTGACGCACCTGAACTGCGTTATGTTCCCTGACAAAGATCAGAAAAGAATCTCTCTCCAAATGTACTTTCCAGAACTCTCTGCTTACCTATGATATTGGAATCCTCTTGTGCCTGCGAACTGCAGGAACTGTATCGGTGCTCTTTTGAATCATAGTCCGAGTCTGTGGGACCCGGGGGCAGGAAGAGATGGAAGCAACTTTCAAAGGGGTGTCTGGGAGTCAGAGTCCCTTACACAAAACGTTGACGGCATATCCCCGTGAAAGCTTCGCGGAATGGTATCGTAGAGCATTCTGCTAGTCAAGGCGCGCAAAAAGTGTCATCTCTACTGAATTCAAACTGCTGTCAGTGGGTCAATGCCGATGAGGTAGTGTTCCCATTCTTTTCACTCTTGGCCGCATCGAATATGTGCCGTCACGTCAGGAGATGCGGTCAGGTTGCAGTACGAAATACATTTCAGGAACGTTCAGATGATGAAACTATGCTCCCTGAGCATTCCGTAATAGTTTTTTATGAATTTATTCATAAAAATGTTTGACACGGCCCTTCTGCTCTGCTAAAATAGGAGTGAACCTGCTTAGTCGAACTCTTGGAGCACTCTTGTGCAGACAGTTCGCAGTCGTATTTTGGAGATACTCAAACAGGACGGCCACACTTCCGTCGGAGCGCTGGCCGAACGACTGGACTTGGCGCCTATCTCGGTAAGGTATCATCTGGACATCCTGCTTTCGGACAACCTGATCACGGTGTCCAAGGCCAAGGGCCGCCGTAAGGTTGGCCGTCCGCAGCAAGTCTACTCATTGACTGCAAATGCCGACGCGCACTTCCCGGACAATTTCGCCCTGCTCACCGCTGGCGTCGTTCGCCAGATGAAACAGATGCTTCCACCTGACCAGATCGACGGCTGCTTCAGAAAGTTGGCGCAGGAGATGGCGCAGCCAGTTGTGCTTGACAGTCCCTCCGACGAGAGACTGGATGAACGAATGGATAGAGTCGTCGCCTTCCTCAATGAAAGAGGGTACCTGTCCCATTGGGAGCCGGCGACCGGCACGCTGCATATGCACAACTGCCCCTACACAGGCGTGGCCGCCGAGCACAAGGAACTCTGTTGTATGGACCTGGCACTCGTGGAAACTCTCAGCGGACAGAGTTGTGAACTCGACCAAGCAATCGCTGACGGTCAGAGCTGTTGCAGTTTTCGTGTGCAGGTTGGTGCCGGAGAACCTGTGCCCGGAGCACAAAATGTTGAACTCATACTCTGACGAGAAAACGGTTCCCATCGGAGAACTGTAAGTATGCCCACGACACTACGCGATCCCAATCTGCAGGAACTGCCACTTACCGAAGAGAAAGTGGTCTGGCAGAACGGGCACAAGCATCGGACCAGATATGGCAGCGTAACTTTGTCGCCTCCGCCTGGCGCTGAGGCACTGGCTGCGATGACGGAGCCGACCCACGATAGCTATGGCCGACGCGTCCGCTACTTGCGCATCAGTCTGACCGACGCCTGCAATTTGCGCTGTGTATATTGCATGCCGGAACATATGCAGTTCCGCCCGCGTCACGAGTTGATGTCGGACGACGAAATCATCTTCTTGGTAAACGTTGGGGCCAGCTTGGGAGTGGACAAAATTCGCCTGACAGGGGGCGAACCAACCATTCGTCCCGGTGTAGTGGAGTTGGTAAGCCGAATTGCCGCAGTCCCCGGCATCCGCGATGTGGCCATGACTACCAATGCCCTGCTCCTGCAGGAGCTTGCGCAACCTCTGGTCGATGCCGGGCTGGACAGGGTTAACATCAGCATTGACACAATCGATCCTGACCGCTTCCGCCGCATTACGCGCTGGGGGGACATTGATGACGTGTGGCGCGGAATCGAGGCTTCCGAGAAGGCGGGACTGCGCCCCATTAAACTGAACTGTGTGGTTACCCGCGGTTTTAACGAAGAGGACGTCATCGATCTGGCCGCTTTGACTTTGGAAAACGATTGGGAAGTCCGCTTCATTGAAATGATGCCGTTCGGAGAGGTCAGCGACTTCCAGTTAAGCCATGTCGTCTCCTTCAGAGAGATCCGCCAAAGTGTCGAGTCGGTCTTCGGCGAGCTTGAAGAGGCCAGTTACGACTTTGTCGACCCCAGCCGCCCGTTTCGCATCCCGGGAGCCGCCGGGACGCTCGGCTTCATCAGCAGCGTCACAGAACCATTCTGCCAGGGATGCGGCCGCGTGCGTCTCACCGCAGACGGAAAACTGCGGCTCTGCCTTCTGCGTGATGACGAAGTAGACCTGCTGTCTCCTTTGCGCGGCGGTGCTGATTTCGATAAGATACGAGAGTTGATGAAGGAAGGAGCGTTCCATAAGCCGTGGGGCCATGGATTGGATTCCGGCGTCTTCGCCGAAAACCGGGCCATGAACCAGATTGGCGGCTAAAATACCGGCGAGAGGGTCAGTGACTTAGACCCATCTCTGGAGAGGGGTGAGAGCAGTCTTGCTCTAGGTCCGCGTCCATGACGAAGGACCAGTGTAATCACTGAATTTCAGACCACGAACTCTTGTCACATTTATCCATACCTTTGAGGAGATTCCGATGGACATTACTCTGACCGACACTGCCACGAAAGAGATTACGCTTACGGAGATGGCTGCCGAGAAGCTGGGCGGCATCCTCGATCAGAAGGGCCTGCGGGAGTCGCACGCGCTGCGAGTCTTTGTCAAGGGCGGCGGCTGCGGAGGCATGCAGTACGGCATGACCTTTGACGACGACATCCAGGAAGCCGATCAGGTCTTTGAGCAGTTTGGCCTGCGGGTCGTTGTCGATCCGACCAGCTTCTTCTATGTTGGCGGCTCCAGCATCGACTACATCGACAACCTGATGGGCGGGGGATTCCACATTGAGAATCCCAATGCCGTCAGTTCCTGCGGTTGCGGAAGCAGCTTTCGGACCAACGGCGCTCCGGCTGGCGCGTCCGCCGGCGCGGGCTGCGGCAGTGGCTGCGGACACTAGTCGTTGACCCAACGATGTGAGTCGGCAGAGACAAAGTAGAGTTCGGAAACCAACAGGTTGTTCGTCACAGTGCCTGGGCGAGCAACCTGATCTTTCCACTTCGCCCTGACCGGGTTGGAGCACCATGCAGGCCCGCTATTACACACTAAATGAGGCAAAAGCCGCGCTTCCTGTCGTGAAGGCGCTGATGTCACAGGTACAGGAAGCGCGCAGTGAGATCCTCCGTCTGCGTCCCGAAATCTGGCCTGTACTGCAGAAGGCTGCCCAAAACGGTGGCAACGCTGCGGCAGGCTCCGTCTACTCCCAATTCGACAAACTGGAGACGGGCGTAAAGGGGATCCTGAAAATGGGTATCCTGGTTAAGGATATCGACATGGGCCTCATCGATTTCCTGTCAATTCGCAACGGGCGCGAAGTCTATCTCTGCTGGAAACATGGCGAAGAGGACCTCTCATTCTGGCACGACGTCAACGCCGGTTTCGGAGGCCGTCAACCCATTGATCCCGAAGACTTCTGAAAGCAGAGCAAGTGAGTCCCCGTCCCCTGAACTCCTTTCCCTAATTTATTTTCCTGACCGGCAGGTACAAGAAAACGTGAGTCAAGACGATGCCCAACCCGTATGGCGCTCCGGAAATTAGCGTACACGATGTCGCCGCTAAGCAGAAGGACGATAGCGAATTCCTGCTGGTCGACGTGCGTGAACCCAATGAACTTGAACTGGCCAGCCTCCCCGATGCAGATTTCATCAACATGCCCTTGAGCCAACTACGCGAGCGGCGTCTCGATGCCATACCGGAGGACATGCAGCAGAATAAGGAACTGGAAGTGGTCCTGTTCTGCCATAAAGGACTGCGTAGCGCACAGGTAACCGTCTTTCTGCGTCAACAGGGCTGGTCAAATGCAGTCAGCATGGCCGGAGGCATCGATGCCTGGGCCGATGAAATCGACGAGTCGGTCGGAAAATATGCCAGCATGTAGGTTCTCCCATTGCCTTTACAGGCGCTCAGAGAGCTGGCGACATGCCGAGAGTCAGCAGAGTCGAGGGATCTGACTCAGTCCGTATTGGAAGTTGGAGGAGCATCTGTTGAAGTTGAACTGGCAAGGTAGCGGGAATCGTGAGAGCGACATCGTCTGGATCGACTTGGGCGATCTGGGTGATCTGGTATACCCGCAAGGCCCCCACGAACAGTGGCAGGACCATGGGCTGGGGCTCTTGCGCACGATCATGCACCGGAACGGTTTGAAGACCGACATCGTTTCCACGCGGGCCGTCACCTCTTGGGAGCAGCTGGCGCCTAAACTTCGCGGCTACAGGATGGCCCTGATGAACGTGCGCAGCTACACCTTTCCTGTGGCTCTGAAGGCAGCTCAGATCTTCAAAGAGATCAATCCCGACGGTCTGGTTCTGGCCGGCGGCATGCACGCCACAGTCGCGCCGGATGAAATGGCAGGCGTTGATGCCTTTGACAAGATCTGCCAGGGCGCCGGTGAAGAGATCATTCTCGACCTGGTCCGAGACCCTGGGAGCTTTCCAAGAGTGTTCCTCGGACAGGGCTCTCGTTCCATGGCTGACTGGCCGCAGATCGACCGCGAGCTGTGGCCCAAGCCGGCCAACTGGAAGGAGGCGCTCGCCAATGCCCGCCCCAGGAGGGCCGTGCGTGCCCTGAAACTGCAGCGAAACTTCAACTGGCCGATGGAGCCCGAGTGCGGCTGGGGACCGCCGCCGGTCGCCACAATCATTACCAGCCGGGTCTGCCCCTGGCAATGCGTCTTCTGCAACGAGGCATCCTATATCCCCAACATGGGACGCCGCCCCGTTTCCATGGTCATAGACGAACTCAACGCCCTCGACGAGAAGTACGGGGTGGGCTCTGTAGTGATCCACGACTCCATGTTCTTCCAGAACCCCAAATGGCTGCAGGAGTGGATCGAAGAGTACCCCCGCCGCGCCAATAAACTGTGGCCCTACTGGGCAGCCGGCCGCGCCGACACCGTGCGCCAGTGGCCCGATCTGTTCACCGCCCTCGTGCGCAAGACCAACTGGAACCTGATCTCAATCGGCTTTGAATCGGGAAGCGACCGCATTCTGAAACTGCTCAACAAGGAATGCACCGAGGAGGACAACAACTTCGCCATCGATCTTGTCAACCGTCTCGGGGACGAGATGGTGGCGGAAGGGAAAGAGCCGCCCGTTTTCTGGTCGAATATCATGCTCGGCATACCGGGCGAAACGGATGAGGACGCCTTCAAAACAATGAGAATGCTCAAACGCATGAAGCGCGTGTTCCCGTCCATCTCCTACTACGCGCCCTACCCTGGCTCGGCACTCGGCTTCCAGCTGATCGCCGAGGGTAAGAGCCTGATGAGCAAGGACAACTATCACCGCTTCCCGGACGATGAGAAGGTCAAGGGCGTCAACTATGGCTTCTACCGCGAACTGCTGGCCGGAAAGTATGATGAGGAAGTGAATCGCGGCCTGACTGAAGAGCAGCGGCTTCGGGGCTACGACGGCATGTACCAGCAGGCACTGATCAAGGCCTGACCGATGAGCAGCTTTTCCAATCCCCACTATATGTACTTGTTTGAAATGAAGAACGGCAAGAAAAAGCTCGCCTACGGTCAGAATCCCGAAGACGCCCTCGACATTCTGCGCATGCGCTTGTCAGAAGAGGAGATGGCCCAAGTCAGAGCCGACCGATACGTGAAGATCAGCCAGCGCAAGCTGCAAGAGCACGTCCACGAATTGGGATGACACTTCGCTACACCGCCGCCAAGTTGCGCAATGGCCTGCTAGCTGCAAATAGGACGTTCCGGCACTCCTCGCCTCAGAGAGGGCTTACCACCGCGCAGAAGCAGATTCTGCGCTCGCTACTGGACGGCGCCACCCTGAAGTCCCACCGCTATCTGGACGGCGCAAAGGAATACCGTCTTCATCCCCTTTGCGGTGACGCCACCCAGGTCCCGGTGCCGGAAGTTCAGGGGCTGGAAGAACGGGGCCTCCTGCTCAGCAACCATAAGTTCCCGACGGCCACGCTCTACCTGTCAAAGCACGGGCGCCAGGCCAATGTGAATGAATAGAGGTTCTGCGGTACACCTCCCTCCGAAAAGCTTCCCTCCTTTACCCTCCTCAAAAGCAGTTGAGACCCACCGGCAGTCGAAAGTAGTCGCTTCTTCACTATCTCAGTCTTCTTCTCCTTAATCCGGTAGGATAATACCAAGATCGTCTGGCGTGGCTGCTCCGTAAGGGTCCTTGAATTCTACCCTGGGAAAAGAAGTCCCTGAAGACAGCGCAGGTTCCCCTGGGCCCTGCTCTGACAGTTCGCGATGGATCTGCTCTGATGCCGCACGAAATGCTCCCACCTCGATCCCCTGGCACACGTCGGCCACACCGCGCAATTTCGGCAAGCCGCGGCGAAACATCTTTAGAGCACCGCGCCGGTTTCCCCGCTCCATCTGAAGAAAAGCCACCCCTACCTGCAAGATTCCCTGGTACACGTCGCGTACCGCACGCGTTTCCTCGTTCCACGCCAGCTCCAGATATTCGTGCTGTTCGAAATAATCCCCCTCATTAAAGGTAAGTAATCCGGCTACCGCCGCACGGCTGGGCGAATCTGCACAGCCTTCCAGATGACGAACCGGCGGGTGTACGTGCCGGTCAACCACCGCCACCAACTCCTCCATCATTTTGCTGCGCGCCCAGGCATGGTCTGCCCCGGCCCTGCGCGCACGCTGCAACGTCTCTATGTCAACGTGGCTGCCGAAAGCAATGATCGGAACCAGACGCGTGTGCGGCTTCACCTTGCACTGGCGGACGGCTGTTTCCCAGTCTCCGGGCGACTTCAGATCAAGCAGCGCCAGTACGGGGAAGGCCCGCGCCACGGCAGCTACGAATTGGTCCGCTTCATCGATAGTGACCGGTTCGCCTCCCGCCGCCCGCACCACGTCCTCCAACCTGACCGAAAAAAACAGGTCCGGCTCAAGAATCACTACTGCCGGTCGGAACTGACCGTTGTCGACCATCTGATCCTCCATGATCCAGCCCTTCCCTCTGGCCCACTTTTCTCTGGGAATGCCATCAATAAACTGTCGAAATCCTAAGCTGCGCCGGCGCCAGATGCTACCTTCTTTGGCCTTCCTTGGGCCAATTCTGCCACAATCTCAACTGGCATTCTAGGGCCCGCTCCCCCATTGCCTAAACCTGCGCTGCCTCTGGTATACTGATGCCAAATTAAGCTGGTTCCGAAAGGAAGGAAATGGAAGATCAAAATAACGGTTCCGAACAAGCCGCCGAACTCCCGTACGAAGAAAGCTACGCCCAACTGCAAACGATCTTGGAACGTCTTGAAGCCGCCGATCTACCCCTCGCCGATTCACTGGACCTGTATGAAGCAGGTGTGAAATTGGCCGCGCGTTGCGGTGTTCTGCTCGAAGAGGCCGAGTTGCGGGTCAGGAAATGGGAGCCGGACGGCACCCTGACTGACTTGAGTGACACTTCGGATCCCTAGACAGATGCAGCTACTGGGTAACAGTTCCATCATCTGGCTTCCACTGACCGCCGGTCTGCTCGTGCAACTCTACAAGTTTCTAATTGAATGGGTGTTGCGGCGCGACTTCGACCTGCGCGTGCTGGCCCGCGCTGGGGGCATGCCCAGCAGCCATGCCGCTATGGTCTGCAGTCTCGTCTCCGCCATCGGCTATCGCTCCGGACCCCGTAGCGACATCTTTGCTTTGGCCGCTATCTTCGCCCTTGTCGTTATGTACGACGCCACCGGTGTGCGCCAGGCCGCCGGCAAGCAGGCGAAGGTCCTGAATCAAATCCTGCGCGAGCTCTTCACCGGCCAGCCTGTCAGCGAAGAGGAGTTGAAGGAACTGATCGGCCATTCACCCACGGAGGTGTACGTCGGTGCGCTAATTGGCGTTCTCTACACAGTTCTGTGGTTTCAATTCGCCTCCTGACCCCTTGCTTTGCTGCCCATCGCTGAATCCTCAGTTTTGCGGGGACGACTCCCCAAGTTTGTGGAGCAGCTTGCAGTAAGCAATCTGGCTCTTGCGGAAACTGGCCAGCCGGAAAAATTCGTCCGGTGCGTGGTAATTCTCGTCTTCGATGCCGAACCCGAAGCTGATCGTGTCTACCCCCAGCTGTTCCTGAAATACACCTGTGATGGGGATGCTGCCACCGCTTCGCGTCTGGTAGGGTTCACGACCGTACATCTCCCTCAGAACGGCGGCCGCGGCCCGGTTGCCCCAGTGGTCCGCTGAAATGCTGTAAGGTCGACCCAGAATTGACAGCGGTGTCACAGTCACAGTCACGCCCTGCGGCGCGTTCTGTTCGATATGTTCCTTCAGCAAGTCGATAATACGCACAGGATCTTGGTCGGCCACCAGGCGGCAAGTGATCTTGGCATGAGCAGTGTTGGGGAGTACCGTCTTGATCCCCTCTTCCTGGAAACCTCCCCAAATGCCGTTCATCTCCAGCGTTGGTCGGACCCACCCGCGCTCACGGTTCGTGTATCCCGGTTCACCAAACTCTTCATCCAAGCCCAAATCCTCCAGGTACTCGTCCCCGTCAAATGGGACACGCGCGATTGCAGCGCGCTCATCGGCCGTTAGCTCCACCACGTCATCATAAAAGCCCTCAACAGCTATCGAGCCGTCGGCCCTGCGCAACGAACCCAGAATCTGTGTCAGAGCGTGAATCGGATTCTGGATACGGCCCCCATGTAGCCCGGAGTGGAGGTCTGACGATGCACCATGTACATCAATCTGCAGTCCGCATACGCCCCGCAGCGACATGAGCAGGATCGGCTCGGTCTCGCTGAACTGCCCGCCATCGGCGC